>JANMBR010000003.1:0-1630 GCA_031360505.1 Acidobacteriota bacterium | reverse complement strand
CCTCCCGCTTCGATCGCGGCATGTTCAGTCTGCACGGGCAAGGTCGAATCGGAGCGGAGTTGGCCCAGCCCGATTGCCGAGCGGGTCATGTTCAGCGGCTGAAATACCGCTTCGTCGACAATCGGCGAAGCGGCTGGCAGTCCGCCATTTTCCCGCGCCTGATCCTGCCGACCGCGGCGCGGGACCTTGGCGGAAGCCGGGTGCGCTTGCTGCTCCCGCTGTGGGTGCAGAAGGACTTCGGCAAGACCTCGGTCTTCGGCGGCGGCGGCTACGAGATCAATCCGGGGCTGGGCAACAGGGATTTCTGGCAAGCCGGTGTCGCCGTAACTCACGACGTCTCCGATAAGCTGTCGCTCGGGACCGAGGTTATTTGGCGGTCAGCAGACACGCATGTTGGCAACAACGAGACCGGTGCGGATATTGACGCTGACCTCCGGCTGGCGGAGGCCGTAGCCAAGCACCGTCACCTGACGGCCGTCGGCCGAGATGCGGAGCACACTCCCGTTGTGCTTGCCGATCGTCGTCGCCTCCTGGCCGCCCTTGGCGATGACGAACTCGCCGCCGGGCGCGAGCCGCAGCGTGCTCGGGAATTCACGATTGTCCGCGGTCTGCGCGAAGGCGTCCGAGAACATCTCGTGGAGATCTGCTTCGCCGTCGCCATTCGTGTCGGTAAGGCGCCAGATGCCGTTGCGATCGAAGACGTAGACCTTTTCGTCGCGAATCGCCAGCGACAGCGGCTCGTGCAGTCCCGAGGCAAAACGCCGCCACCGGACCGTGCCGGCGGCGCCACTCAATCCGCGGACGAACCAGACGTCGCCGTCCAGCGTGACGCACACGCCGGTGCCGTCCTTCAGGAACTGGATGTCGCTGAGGCGGACGTCGCGCCGCCAGGGATTGGTCAGGGGCAGCTGAATGTCGTCCACGACGTAGGCGTCCTTGGCCGTCGATCGCGTGACAACGGTCGTGACCTCTTCGCGCCAGCGCGGCACGGGGGCGTCTGAGGGAATGCTCGCCACGGGTACGGCGGTGAACGCGGAGCCATTCGTGAACTCGACAGAGAAATCGAGTGCCTCGCCGTGCGAGGGAATCCGCACCGCTTGTGCGTCCAATACGAGGGTGTCCGGGATCACCCTGACGCGCACGTCTTCGCCATGCGCACCGAGCATCAGCCACAGCGGCCGGGTCGACGGACTCACGCGAAAGTGCCGGACGAAGGTGAACTGGCCGTTCTTGTCGAACGAGGTGATGTGTTCGCGAACGTCCGCGCCGCCCGCGGTGTACTCGAGCACGACGCCACTTCTCACCTGGCGAAGCGCCTTGAAACGCCCCAGCGCCTCCGGCAGCGGGCCGCGCCCCACTTCTTCCGGACTCGGCGCCGGTTCCCGGGGATCGACCAGGGCTGGGTGGTCGCCGGTCTGCCAGCCGGGATAGATACCGTTGGCGAGCCAGACCTTTCCGTCAGGTTCCGGCAGACCGGTCTGTCCGGTGCCTGTCTTCTTATCGGGCTGATGATAGGAGCCGGGAGCGAGCGCCGTCGGGGTGACGCCCTTGCCGCGCCAGATCGCGGCGACGCGCAGCAGGTCGGTGTCGAAGCCGACCCACTGGTCGCGCCCGATCCTCAGCACCAACC
>JANMBR010000401.1:0-5435 GCA_031360505.1 Acidobacteriota bacterium | reverse complement strand
CGGCGAACCCGTCGCCCAGTCGGATGGACCTTCACTGCTCCAGCAGTACTGGACCTTCACCGATCACCTCGGGACGGCTCTCAGACAGTACGACTCGACGGGTACTCAGTACTGGATAGCGCAGTACGAACCCTACGGGCGGATCTTCAACCTCCAGACGGCGAACCGGCACGAGCCGCTTCGCCTCCCCGGGCAGGAAGCTGAGGAACTCAACATCTCCTCCGACGGCAACGGCTCTTCGAAGCGCTTCTACAACATTTTCAGATGGTACCGACCCAACTGGGGCAGATACAGCCAGACGGATCCACTCGGGCTTGGCGTTCCAGCCTCGAGGGACACTGCCGAGCGAGTGCGTGAGCGGCTAGAAGCTAACCTGTTTTTCTATGCGGCGGACAATCCACTGCGATTCGTGGACCCGAATGGGCTGTCGATAGCAACAACCGGCTGCAAAGCCGCCGCTAGCGCGGCAATTGAGTCAGCAGCCGGAAAAGTTGATGCAGCGGCGCAAACATGTCTACGGTGTGAGGATCGTGGCCCGTTTCAAACTCTAATTCGAGGGGGCGGAAAACCGCCTCTCTCTGTTGAGTGTGTCGCCTGGAATGTCAACCCCTCGACGGGACATCGCGTCTGTGGAAATCAGCCGGTAAACACCACAGTAATTCAGATCACTCCTGATGGGCAGGCAGAGATTCCCGGCTGCGGCTGCCTCCAATCTACGATTCTTCACGAGGCTCTTCATGTCCTCGGAAAGGACCACGATGACGGGAAACGCTTCAAGGCTGATAAGAAGTGCTTCAGCTGTTCAGAGTGATAGCGGAGTGTTGATGCGCCGGTTCGCGGCGGGTGCCCTGGCGCTGCTTTTGGCTCGCTCTGCGTACGCAGGCGGACCCAGCGCCCGGCTTAATATCAGCGTCGAGCCGGCGCGCGTTTCGGTAGGGCAACAGGTGCGCTTACTAATCCAGCTCGAAAACGAGAACGCGGGTTACATTGTGATCTTTCCCTTGCTGATGCCCGCCGAGGTCGTGAACGGTACGGAACCGTGGTGCCGAGTTGAGCTTGCGGTACGTGACGAGCTCGGCCACACCATCAAGACTGCCAACACGTCTGAACCAGACAAAATCCGGATGCCACAGCCAGCGGACTTCGTTGTTCTTCCCCCGGGGTACCTTTTTGGGCGGCGTGTTCCGTTGGCGGGCGGTGCCTTTTCCGTCTCATTTCCTCGTAGTGGCGTGTATTCGATTAAGGCCACCCTTCGATCGACGGCTCGCAGCTGGCTTCAGCTCAAGAAATCCGAGGGCGCGGCGATCCCTTATGAGCTAGATAGAGTGTTGGAAGGAGAAATCGAGTCGAACACGGTCATATTGACGATCAGCCCTTGAAGACGCGCCTGTCGTGGTTACGGCGGCGAACTTCCTCGCGTCTAACTCGTGACGCGAACGAGCGGGGATCGGGGTCAGCCGTGCGCTCATGCATTGCTAGAAGGGATGCTCGCCAAGATAGGAGCACTCATTAGATGAAGAGAAGCTACGTAGCCGCGGCAACCCTGCTCGGAATGCCGGCAGCGAGCCTACTGGCTAGCGTTATCTACGTCAACGCCGCCGCGACGGGAGCCAACAACGGCTCGAGTTGGACTGATGCCTACGTCAGCCTGCAGTCGGGCCTCGCCGCCGGAGGCTCGGGCGACGAGATCTGGGTCGCAGCGGCGATGTACAAGCCGACGGCGACGGCGGATCGCACGATTAGCTTTGCGCTGAAGAACGGAGTCGGCGCCTACGGCGGATTCAACGGGACGGAGACACTTCGCTCCCAGCGCAACCCCGCGGTCAACGTGACGATCCTCTCGGGCGACATCGGCACGCCGGGGACCGCGAGCGACAACAGCTACCACGTCGCCACGGCGGATGTCACTGTCACGTCGTCCGGAGTCCTCGACGGCTTTACGGTGACGGCCGGCCAGGCCGACGGGGCGAACCCCAACGAGCGCGGCGGCGGTATGTGGGACAACGGCGGCGCGCCCACACTCGGGAACCTGATCTTTTCGGGCAACTTTGCCAACTTCGAGGGCGGCGGGCTGCGCGTGACGAGCGGCGCGCCGACGCTGACGCATTGCACGTTCACCGGCAACACGGTCGCCTTCGGCGGGGCGGGGGCGGGTATGAAGGCCGGCGGAGGCAGCAGCGTGACGGCGACGAGCTGCGTCTTCCGGTCGAACCAGATCTCGGGCGCCTCCGTCGGCGCGGGGGGCGTCGAGAGCGGGGGCGGCATGACGCTCGTCAACTGCGTGCTCGCGCAGAACAACCCGTCGGGCATCCACTTCATCGGCGACGGCAACACGCTCGAGAACTGCACGATCGCCGGCAACTCGGCCTACGGCGCGGCCTATCTTGTGAGCAACGGCAACTCGATGACAAACACGATCGTCTGGGCCAACAACGTCGCCGGCGTCTTCAACGACGGATCGTCGAGCGTCTCGGTGGCCTACTGCGACACCCAGGACGGGATCGGCGGCACCGGCAACATCGACGCCGACCCGCTCTTTCGCGGTTATCCCGCGGACCTGAGGCTCGGGTCGCCGTCGCCGGCCGTGGACGCCGGCAACAACGCCGCGGTCCCGGGCGGTGTCACGACGGACCTGTCGGGGCTTCCGCGGTTTTTCGACGACCCGGCGGTGCCCGACACGGGCGCCGGAACGCATGGGTGCCTACGAGCGCGTACCGCTCTCCGTGACCTCGCCTTCCGACCTCTCGATTTGTTCCGGCGCCGACGCTTCCTTCAGCGTCACGGCGGCGGGAGCGCCGACCCTCACCTATCAGTGGCGCAAGGGCGGCGTTCCCCTCTCGGACGGCGGCCGCGTCTCCGGTTCGATGGCCGCGACACTCACGATCTTGGCTACCGTTCCCGGAGACTCGGGAAGCTTCGACGTCGTGGTCACCGACGGGGTCGGTCAGTCGATCACCTCCACGGCGGCCACGCTGACGGTCAACGACCCGCCGGCCCTGCCCGTGATCGTCGCGCCGGTTTCCGTTCCGGTCGGGTCCACTGGGAATTCGGCCAGTGTGACGCTCCACGGCGGATCGACCTACGCCTGGACGCTCACGGGAGGCGCGATCACGGCCGGGCAAGGCTCGAACCAGATCACGTTTGACGCCGCATCGCCCGGAACGACGATGCAGGCTGGAGTCGTCGAATCGGCGGGCGCCTGCGATTCGCCGGCCGCGACCGACGCGATCCAGGTCGATTTCCTGGATGTTCCCCCGGCAGACCCCTTTCACGACTACGTGATCAAGATCGCCCGCAACGGCATCACGGCCGGCTGTGGCGGCGGCAACTACTGCCGCGACGCTTCGGTCACACGGGCGCAGATGGCAGTATTTCTTCTGAAGGCGGAGCACGGATTGTCGTACGTTCCGCCCACGTGCACGGGCATCTTTGGGGACGTCGTGTGCCCGAGCGCTTTCGCAAACTGGATCGAGCAGCTCTCGGCCGAGGGGATCACCGGCGGTTGCGGAAGCGGCAATTACTGTCCGTCGAGTCCGGTAACCCGGGCGCAAATGGCCGTGTTTCTGCTCAAGACCGAGCATGGGTCTACGTACGTACCGCCCATGTGTGCCGGAGCATTCGGGGATGTCTTGTGCCCGAGCGCCTTTGCGAACTGGATCGAGCAACTCGCGGCCGAGGGAATCACGGGAGGTTGCGGAGGCGGGAACTATTGTCCGAACAACCCCAACACTCGGGGGCAGATGGCCGTCTTTCTGAGTAAGACCTTCAATTTGCCGTAGAGGGCGACCCGCATCGCCGTGCTCGGGATGACGGCTATTGCTTTCTCTTCGCCACCTCGACCGGCCCGAACGCTTCGTCGATCGCCATCCCCGTGACCGCGCCCGAGCGGTCGCTCACGAACCACACCGTCCGCACGGCATCGCGGAAGAAGAACGTGGTGTCGGAGGACGGCCACGCCTCCCAACTGCGCGGGCCCGCCTGGACGACGAGGTGGTCGTCCTTGCGGCGGACGATCCAATCGTCGCCGTCGGGGTCGGTGTACGTCCCCGCGTAGCGGTCGAGCAGCGCCGGCGCGACGGTCGCGGCCGGGCGGTCCATCGACGGCGTGCCGATCAGGATCGAGGCCGAGCCCAAGGCGAGGGCGCGCGGGTCGGCGCAGCCGCCGCAGTTCGACAGGACGGCGACGTAGAGGTGGTCGTCGGGAAAGCGCATGTTGGCAGTCTGGAATCCGTTGATGCCGCCGCCGTGCTCGACGACCGGGTGGCCCTCGTAGGTCCACATGTCCCAGCCGTACCCGTAGTGCGTCGTCGTGCCGTCGGCCAGCACGAGGGGCGTCCACATCTTCCGGCGGCTTTCGGGCGTCAGGATCGTCCCGGCGTCGAGGGCGGCCTGCCAGCGCGCGAGGTCGTCCGCCGTCGAGACGATGGCCCCGGCGGAGTAGGGCTGGGTCATCGAGAGAAACGGCGCGTTGACGATTCCGGCGGGAGTCTTCTGATAGCCGGGAACACGGCCCGGCACGATGGGCTCGTCATCGCCATAGCGGGTGTCCGTCATTCCAAGCGGCCGGAAGATCATCTCCGAGACCAGGTCTGCGTATTTCTTCCCGGTGACCTTCTCCAGGATTAGTCCCAGCAGGACATACCCCGAGTTGTCGTAGTGCCACCGTGCGCCCGGCTCGAAGTCGAAGGGCTCGTTGTCGAAGAAATCGACGAGCTCCGGCAGCGTCCAGTCCTCGCGCATCCGCACGCGCCAGGACGCCATGTCGGTGTAGCTCCGGATGCCCGAGGTGTGCGTGAGCAGCTGCTCGATCGTGACCTTTCGGCCGCTCGCGGGGTAGTTGGGCACGTACTTCGTGAGGTCGTCATCGAGCTTGAGCCGGCCCTGCTCGACGAGCATCAGGACGCAGGCGGAGGTGAATTCCTTTGTGACCGACCCCACGCGGAAGATCATGTCCGGCTGGATCGGCACACCGAGCTCGACCTCGGCGAGGCCGTAGCCCTTGCGCAGAACCGGCTTGCCGTCCTGGACCACGATGACCGCCGCGCCCGGGCCGCTCGCCGGATAGGCCTCGGCGAACATCCGGTCGATCCGCGCGAGCTGCTCGGGCGTCGCCGCGGCGCAAACTGCCGCCGCCAGCAAGAGCGCGGCGAAACCTGCTTGAAACCGGAAGCCGGAAACCGGAAACCGAGTCCTACGCGTACAGTCCCCGCACCATCGTATCGTGCGCGACGCGCGAGATCCCGAGCATGTAGGCGGCGATGCGGAAGCTGACGCTGTACTTCTCGGCCATGGACGCCACGTCGCGGAAGGACTGGACCATGATGTCCTCGAGCCGCTCGTTGACCTCGCTCTCGCGCCAGAAGAAGCCGGCGCGGTCCTGGACCCATTCGAAATAGGACACCGTCACGCCGCCGGCGTTGGCGAGGATGTCCGGG
>JANMBR010000348.1:0-7312 GCA_031360505.1 Acidobacteriota bacterium | reverse complement strand
GAAGTGCGCCGCGTGCCCGCGGCGCCCTCGCGCCTCAAGGAGGCCGCGGCGCTCGGGTTCGGGAGGGTCTACCTGCCTTCGGGCAACGCCGGCGACGCGGCAGGATTTCCGGATCTCGTGTGCCGGCCGGTGGATCGGGTGGCGAGCTTTCTGGCGAGCCTCGACGACAAACGCTGACCCGGCGCAGACCGAGCCCTACCCCGTCAAATGCTCCGGCATCGCGTCCGTGAGCTTGCGATAAGCGTCGAGGTACTTCTCGCGCGTGGTGCGCACGACACCCTCGGGCAGCTTCGGCGCGGGCGGCTTCTTGTCCCATCCGGTCGACTCGAGCCAATCGCGGACGAACTGCTTGTCGAACGAGGACTGGCCCTTGCCCGGCGCGTAGTGGGCCATGTCCCAGTAGCGCGACGAGTCCGGCGTGAAGGCCTCATCGATCCAGACGACGTTCCCGTCGAGCCTGCCGAACTCGAGCTTGGTGTCGGCAAGGATCAGGCCGCGGGAGGCCGAGTAGTCGGCGGCCCGCAGGTAGAGCGAGAGGGTCAGCTCTCGCAACCGCGCGGCCTCGCCCTCCGGCAGGGCGCGCGCCATGGTCTCGAAGGAGATGTTCTCGTCGTGGCCCGTTTCGGCCTTGGTCGCGGGCGTGAAGATCGGCTGCGGGAGCTTGTCGGCCTCCTTGAGGCCGTCGGGAAGCCGGATTCCGCAGACGCGGCCGGTCTTCTTGTACTCGGCCCAGCCGGATCCGGCCAGATATCCCCGCGCCACGCACTCGAACGGGATGACCTCGCACTTGCGCACGATGACGGACCGCCCCGCAAGCATGGCGGCATCGGCCTTGAGCTCGTCGGGAAAGCGCGCGACGTCGGTCTCGATCAGGTGGTTGTCGACGTCCGAGAACTTCCGGAACCAGAAGTTCGACAACTGCGTGAGCATCTTGCCCTTATCCGGAATTCCGGGGGACAGGACGACGTCGAACGCCGAGATCCGGTCGCTCGCGACAAGTAAGAGAGAGGAGCCGAGATCGTAGAGCTCGCGCACCTTGCCGCGCCGGGAAAGGCGCGCGCCCGACAAGTGGGTTTCGGTAATGGTCGTCATGAGGCGGGAAAATTTAGCACAATGTGAGGTCAGAAATGCCCCTCTGTTATCGTCTCCTGTCATGCGCGTACGTCTGAGCGATTCGTTTCCCCCGGGCGCCGCAACGCGGTCCATAGCGTTTCTCCACGAGGTGCGGGACCCGTCGGCTGGCGTTCCGGCTGCCCTGCGAGCGCGAGTTCGAACCGCGGTCAAGGCGGCGGGCTTTCGCGGCAAGGCGGGCGAAATCGCTCAGGAGGGCGGTTGGACGCTCTGCGGCCTGGGCCGCGGGCCGGCCCCCCCTCACCGCCTTCGAGCGACGCTGCGCCGGGCGGTCAAGAGCGCGCTGCGGCCGTCGCAGCGGGCAGTCGCGTTGTGCTTCGACGAGGGCGTCTCCGAGGAGGCGTTCCGATCGCTGCTGCCGCACATCGCGCTCGCGGACTACTCGTTCGACCGGTACAAGACGAAGAAGTCGGAGGCGGGCGGCGCGGCCCGGGCGACCGTGATCCCTCCACCTGGCTGCAAGGCGCGCGCTTTCACGCAGGCCGCGCGGCAGGCCGAGGCTGTCGCGGACGCGGTGCGGTGGATGCGCGACGTCGGCAACACGCCGGGCAACGACCTCGGCCCGGTGGAGCTTGCCCGGGCGGCCCGGGTGCTGGCCGCGCGAAGCGGCTTCCGGCTGAGGGTCCTCGACAAGCGCGCGATCGAGAAGGAGAGGATGGGCGGACTGCTCGGGGTCAACGCGGGCAGCGCGCGCCCTCCCGTCTTCCTCGTGGGCGAGCACGCACCGCAGAAGGCGCGGGGCACCGTGGTGCTCGTCGGCAAGGGCATCACGTTCGATTCGGGCGGCATCTCCCTGAAGCCGGCCGCTTCGATGGGCGAAATGAAGTACGACATGATGGGTGCTGCCACCGTATTCGGCTGCCTTGCCGCCGTGCGCGCGCTGAAGCTGCCGATCCACGTCGTGGCGCTCGCGCCCGTCACCGAGAACATGCCGGGCGGTTCGGCCACGCGTCCCGGAGACATCCTCCGGATGCGCGGCGGCAAGACCGTTGAGGTGGACAACACCGACGCCGAGGGCCGGCTGGTGCTCGCCGACGCGTTGTCGTATGCCGCGAAGTTCCGCCCGGACGTCCTGATCGACTACGCCACGCTGACGGGCGCGGTGCTCATCGCGCTCGGGCATGAGTGCGCCGGCCTGATGAGCTCGGACGATCGGCTGGCGGGCGAGCTCGTCGCGGCCGGCGAGGCGACGGGAGAGCGGCTGTGGAGGTTGCCCCTCTGGGACGAATACCGGGAAAACCTCAAGTCGGAATGGGCCGACATGCGCAACACCGGCGGCCGCAGCGCGGGGACGATCAACGCCGGCATCTTCCTGAAGGAGTTCGCGCCCGAGGGCATTGCCTGGGCCCATCTCGACGTGGCCGCCGTCGCGCACTTCGAGAAAGAGCAGAGCGGCTGGCCTGCCGGCGCCTCGGGCTTCGGCGTTGCCCTGACGCTGGCGTTTCTCAAACGGCGATTCGGAGTGTGATGCGGGTTTGACTCGCCTCGGTTGCTTTGCTACGGTCGAGGACACGATGCCCCTGCGCGATTTCAAGATCGGACCCGCCGGCGAGGATGTCTTTCCGCGTTTCATCGCGCGGCTCGCGGAGAAGCTCGACGACCCGAAGCAGGATGCGAACCAGGTCGCTCGGGATGCGCTTGCGCAGCTCTACCTCGGCCGCGTGATCGATCATGACGCGACGCTGGCGGACCCGGACGTTGCGCTGGCGACCAAGTCCCTGGTCGCCACCTTCGACCCCCGCAACGCGACGTTGGAGGCCGAGTACTACCGGGAAATCGACCTCGCGAAGTGGGCGCGGAACAAGCCGCTGCTCTGGTTCTGGCAGATGTTCGACCACTCCCCGGTCGGGCGCAACGTCCGCCTCGGGACCCAGATGCGCTCCATGCTGGCGCAGCGCGTCTTCAAGAAGTGCGGCCGAAGCGTTCGCATCTTTCACGGGGTGGAATTCTCCTTCGGCTACAACCTGACGGTCGGCGACGGCGTGACGATCCACCGCAACGTGCTCATCGACGACCGCGCCGAGGTCGTCATCGGGGACGACGCCTCGATCTCGGACTACGCAAACATCTACTCGCACTCCCACGCCGTGGAGGACATCCACGACGTCGGGCTCCACAGGACCGAGATCGGCGCCCGCGCGCGCATCACCTACCACTCCGTCGTCCTGGCGGGCGTCAAGGTCGCCAACGACGCGATCGTCGGATCCATGGGCGTGGCCTCGAAGCCCGTCGAGGCCGGCTGGATCGTCGGCGGCGTTCCGGCCAAGCAGATCGGGCAGAAGAGCGTAAAACCGTAGCCCCGCCTCTGCGCTCTCGACCCTCGACTTGCCTGTAGACTTCTTCCCGTGCTGCGTCGCCTGACGGTCAGGAATCTCGCGATCGTCGAGGACCTCGAGATCGAGTTCTCGGGCGGGTTGACGGTCGTCACAGGCGAGACCGGCGCGGGCAAATCCATTCTCGTGGACGCACTGGCACTTTTGGCGGGCGGCCGGGGATCGGCCGAGCTCGTGCGGCAGGGCGCCCAGCGGCTGACGGTCTCGGGGGAATTCGATGCCGACGCCTCGGTCCGGGCGGAGCTCTCGCGGGCGGGCCTTGCGCAAGGCGAGACCGTGCTTCTGCGCCGCGAGCTCACGCCGGACGGAAAGGGCCGCGCGTTCGTCGACGACGAGCCCGTGACGGTGCGCACGCTCGGCCGGATCGGCGAGCGGCTCGTCGCGATCCACGGCCAGAGCTCCGAGCAGGAGCTCGTGGACGCTGGAGCCGCGCTCGACCTTCTGGATGCCTTCGCGAAGACCGACGCCGAGCGCGAGGCGACGGCCGCGGCGGCCGAGAAATGGAAGGAGGCCCGCGAGCAGCTGGCGGCGCTCGAGGCCTCGCGCCGCGAGCGTGGCGCGCGGCTCGAGATGCTGGAGTTTCAGGTGCGAGAGATCGAATCGGTCGCTCCCCTCGAGCGCGAAGACGCGGATCTCCCACTCGAGCGTGAGCGCCTGCTCCACGCGGATCGGATCCGCCGCGCGGGGGAAACTGCGCTCGGCGCTCTCTCCGAGGACGAGGGCTCGGCGGCCGACCGGCTCGGGGAAGCCGCCCGGGCGTTCGCGGAGCTGGCGACGATCGACCCGCGCGAGGCCGTCCACCGCGAGGAGGCCGAGGACTTGAAGCGGCGGATCGCGGATCTGGCTGCCGCCGCGCGCGACGCGGCGGAGTCGATCGAGGCCGACCCGGACCGGCTCACGTCGCTCGAATCCCGCCTCGAGCAAATCTCCCGCTTGAAACGCAAGTACGGCGCCTCGATCGCCGGGATCCTGGAGAAGCTTGCGGCGCTCAAGGCCGAGCACGGCGAGCTCGCGAACATCGAGGATGCGCTCGATCGGCGCAGGAAGGAAGACGCCTCGGCGCGGGCGTCGTACCGCGATGCGGCCGCGGCCCTCTCGGGCAAGCGCCAGGGGGCGGCGATAAGATTTTCGGAGGCCGTCGAGAAGCAACTGCAGGGCCTGGCCATGGAGAAGGCCCGGCTCCGCGTCGCCCTCACGCCCGCGGACGAGGAGTCGCCGCGCTCGGCCGGAGCCGAGACGGCGTCCTTCCTGTTCGCCCCCAACCCGGGGGAGCCGGAGAAGCCGCTCGAGAAGATCGCCTCGGGAGGGGAGCTCTCTCGGCTCCAGCTCGCAATCCGTTCGGTGGCGGCCGGGCGCAAGGGACGAGGGCGCACGCTCGTGTTCGACGAGGTGGATGCGGGCATCGGCGGCCGCGTGGCCGAGGTCGTCGGGAAGAAGCTGCGGGACCTCGCGGCCCACGACCAGGTCCTGTGCGTGACGCACGTGCCGCAAATCGCGGCGCTGGCCGACCGGCACTTCCTCGCCGAGAAACGCGAAGCCCACGGCCGCACGGTCGCCTCGGTGCGGCTGCTCGAGGGCCGGGAGCGCGTGGCCGAGATCGCGCGGATGCTTGCGGGCGAGAAGGTCCCCGACACGGCCCTGAGGCACGCGCGGACCCTGCTCGAAGCGGGGGCCCGGTGACCGAGAGGTATTCGCGCTCGGAGCTCTTCCCGGGAATCGGAGCGTCCGGGCAGGCGCGAATCCGCCGCTTTTCGATCGCTTTCGTCGGCGTGGGGGCGGTGGGCGCCGCCGCGGCCGAGATGGCGGTCCGCGCGGGTTTCGGGAGGATCACGCTAATCGACCGCGACATCGTCGAGGAATCCAACCTCGCGCGCCAGTTCCTCTTCGACGCCGAGGACGCGGCGCGGATCGCGCCGAAGGCCGAGGCCGCGGCCGCGCGCCTGGCCGAGATCGACCCGTCCTTGCCGGTGACGGCGGTCGTCGCCGACCTCGCGCACGGCAACGCGAGGGACGTCCTCGCCGGCCACGACCTCATTTTCGACGGCTCCGACAACTTCGAAACGCGCCTGCTGGTCTCGGATGCGGCGCGCGCACTCGTGATTCCTTCGATCTACGCGGCCTGCGTGGGCGAAGAGGGGCGCGTCGCCGTGTCGATCCCCGGCAAGACGCCGTGCCTGCGCTGCTACCTCGAGGCGCTGCCCCCGGCGGGCTCCGGGCCCACATGCGACACCGCGGGCGTCGTGCCGACGCTGCCGCCGCTCGTCGCGTCGCTGGCGATGACCGAGGTCGTTCGCCTGGCCGCGGGAGAGGTTCCGGCGGCCGGCATCCTGACGTTCACGGTCTGGGCGGGAGGGTTCCGCTCGCGGCGGCTTTTCGAAGACGCGAGGCCGTCCGGCGCGTGTCCCGTCTGCGCCAGCCGGCGCTTCCCGGCCCTCGAGGGGGAGGGCGCGGCGCAGATGGTCAAGCTTTGCGGGCGCCAGTCCGTTCAGATCACGCCGGCCGATCGCATGCGGCCCGACTTCGACGCTCTGGAGCGCCGCCTCACGCCCCTCGGCCGGGTCCGCCGGTCGCCGCATCTTCTGAATGCCGACATCGAGGAGCTGAGCCTGACGGTTTTTCCGGACGGGCGCTGTGTGGTTCGCGGGACCGACGATCCCTCCCGCGCCCGTTCGTACTACGACCGCTACGTCGGAGGCTGAGCGTGCGGCGCATCCGGATCGAGGATCTCCTCGCCTCGCCGGAGGAGATCTCGGCCTTCGCGGCGCTACTCGCGCGCGGGGGGGTCGCCGGAATTCCGACGGAGACCTTCTACGGCCTGGCGGCCGACCCGAGGAGCGAAGTGGGTGTGCGGCGCGTGCTCGCCCTGAAGCGGCGCGAGGCCGCCAAGCCGCTGCTCGCGCTCTTCGGCGCGCGCCGGCAGCTCGCAACGCTCGGCGTGAAGGCGGACCCGGCGACACTCGACCGCTTCTTCGCGATCTGGCCGGCCGCGCTGACCGTCGTCCTCCCGCTTTCGGCTCCCATTCCCGCCTCGCGCGACGCGCTCTCGCTCGGCGTACGGATGCCCGCGCACGCGGCGCTGCGCGGGCTGCTCGCGCGCGTCGGTCCGGTCACGGGCACGAGCTTCAACCGCTCGGGCGAGCCTCCGTGCTCCGACCCCGGGCAAGCCGTGGCGCTCATGCCGGGCGAGATCGACGTCTTCGTGGACGGCGGCAAAACGCCCGGCGGCCTCGCCTCGACGCTGCTCGACGCGACCGTCGATCCGCCGCGCGTCCTGCGCGAGGGCGCCTTCCCGTGGCCTCCGGCCGGCTCCTGATTCCATGCTAAATTGCCCGTTTTTATGGGCATCCTCAGAGAATACGCGGGAAAGACTCCCGTGCTCGGCGAGCGCGTCTACCTCGCGGAGACCGCCGCCGTGATCGGCGACGTTGTCCTCGGCGACGACGTGTCCATCTGGTACAACTCGGTCGTTCGCGGCGACTGCCACTTCATTCGCATCGGCGCGCGCACCAACATCCAGGACAACTGCGCGATCCACGTGACCAACCTCACCCACCCGACCGTTCTCGAGGAAGAGGTGACGCTCGGCCATGGCGCGATCGTGCACGGGGCGACCGTGCGCAAAGGGGCGCTCGTCGGCATCCGCGCGACGGTGATGGACGGAGCAGAGGTGGGGGAGTCGGCGTTCATCGGAGCCGGGGCTCTGGTGACGCCGAGGACGATCGTGCCCGCGCGCACGCTCTGGCTGGGCTCGCCGGCGCGCCAGGTCCGTGTGCTGTCCGACGCCGAGGTGGCGGACCTGCGCCACTACCACCTCAACTACCTCGGGTACAAAGAGGAGTACTTCAAGG
>JANMBR010000331.1:0-3807 GCA_031360505.1 Acidobacteriota bacterium | reverse complement strand
GCTTCGAAGACCTCCGACGTGGCCGGCGACGGCACGACGACGGCGACGGTGCTCGCGCAGGCGATCTACCGCGAGGGCATCAAGAACGTCACCGCCGGCGCGAACCCGATGGAGTTGAAGCGCGGCATCGACCAGGCCGTCCGGGCCGCCGTCGACGCGCTCGACAAGCTCTCCAAGCCCGTCGCGGGCAAGGACATCGCCCACGTCGGCACGATCTCGGCCAACAACGACTCCGAGATCGGCAAGATCATCGCCGAGGCGATGGACAAGGTCGGCAAGGACGGCGTGATCACGGTCGAGGAGGCCAAGGGCCTCGAGACGACGCTCGAAGTCGTCGAGGGCATGCAGTTCGACCGCGGCTACCTCTCGCCGTACTTCATCACCGACGCGGAGCGGATGGAGTGCATCCTGGAGAACGCCAAGGTGCTCCTGTACGAGAAGAAGATCTCCAACATGAAGGACCTGCTCCCGATCCTCGAGCAGATCGCCAAGCAGGGCAAGCCCTTGCTGATCATTGCCGAAGAGGTCGAGGGCGAGGCGCTCGCGACGCTCGTCGTGAACAAGCTGCGCGGCACGCTGCAGGTCGCGTCGGTCAAGGCCCCGGGCTTCGGCGACCGCCGCAAGGCCATGCTCGAAGACATTTCGATCCTGACGGGTGGCAAGCTCATCTCCGAGGACCTCGGCATCAAGCTCGAGAGCGTCAAGTGGGAGGACCTCGGCGACGCGAAGAAGGTCACCGTCGACAAGGACAACACGACGATCGTCGTGGATGACCGTTCCAAGAAGAAGCAGGAGGCCATCCAGGGCCGCGTGAAGCAGATCCGGGCGCAGGTCGAAGAGACCACCTCGGACTACGACCGCGAGAAGCTGCAGGAGCGGCTGGCCAAGCTCGTCGGGGGCGTGGCCGTGATCAAGGTCGGCGCGGCCACCGAGACCGAGATGAAGGAGAAGAAGGCGCGCGTCGAGGATGCGATGCACGCGACCAAGGCGGCTGTCGAGGAGGGAATTGTCCCGGGCGGCGGCGTGGCCCTGCTGCGCTGCGTCGACGCCGTGACGAAGAAGGCCAACGACCTGACCGGCGACGAGAAGATCGGGGCGCGGATCGTGATCCGCGCGCTCGAGGAGCCGACCCGTCAGATCGTGGCCAACGCCGGCGGCGAGGGCTCGGTGATCATCAACGAGCTCAAGTCCAAGGGCGCCAACTTCGGCTACAACGCCGTCAGCGAGAAGGTCGAAGACATGATCAAGGCGGGCATCATCGACCCGACCAAGGTCACCAAGAACGCGTTGCAGAACGCGGCGTCGGTGGCCGGTCTGATGCTCACGACCGAGGCCCTCGTCTCCGAGATCAAGGAGAAGGACAAGGCCCCGGCCGGCGGCGGCATGCCGGGCGGCATGGGCGGGATGTACTGATCCCGACCGCACGGTAAACGAGTCTGTTTTGCGCCCCGGCGAAAGCCGGGGCTTTTTTTGTTTCCGCAAGGTCCGAAAGATTCAATGACCAGGACCAACGGGCGATCTCACCGGGCCGCGGTCCGTCCCTTATCGCCGCGTGCCGCCCGACGAAAAGGCCGTCTACTAAAAGATCCCGTCGAAGGTCTTACAGGCGCCCGGGTCGCCCGACGTGAGCCCGCGGCGAAGCCACTCGACGCGCTGCTGCGACGAGCCGTGGGTCCAGGACTCCGGCTGGACCCGCCCGGTGGACATGCGCTGGAGCCGGTCGTCGCCGATCGCAGCCGCCGCGCGCAGGCCGGCCTCCGCGTCGCCGGGCTCGAGCAGCCCCTTGCGCGCCCCGCGATTGCCCCAGACTCCGGCAAAGCAGTCGGCCTGGAGCTCGAGACGGACGGAGAGCTGGTTGGCGTCCTCGCGGGAACTGCGTTGCCGCAGATCGTCCACCTTTTCGGCCACACCGAGCTGCTGCTGCACGTGGTGTCCGATCTCGTGAGCGATCACGTACGCCTGAGCGAACTCTCCCGGGGCGCCAAAGTTCTGCGAGAGCTCGTCGAAAAACCCGAGGTCGAGGTAGACCTTCCGGTCGAGCGGGCAGTAGAAGGGGCCCTGCGCCGCCGACCCGTGGCCGCAGGCGGTTGGTGTCTCGTCCGTGAAAAGGACGAGCTTCGGGAGCTCGTACTGCTGCCCCGAGGCGGCGAAGATGGACGTCCACGTATCCTCGGTATCGGCAAGGATCGCCGAGACGAACTTCTTTTCCTTGTCCTCCCCGCCTGGCGCGGCGGGGGAGCCCGAAGCAGGCGCGGCGACGCTGCCCGAAGGCGAGGATCCATTGAGCAATTGCAGGATGCGCAAAGGGCTGTTGCCGGTCAGAAGTGAGATGACGATGACCAGGATCAGCGTCCCACAGCCGCCGATCGCCACGCGGCCGCCCGAGAATCCGCGACGGTCCTCGACCTGGTCGCTCTGTCGGCCATCCTCCCAGCGCATAGCGCCGTTATACACCGACCCGAAGGGCGCTCGCGCGTTGCACATAGAATGTAGCAACAACAGGAACCAATGCTTTCGATTATCATGATATCCTGAACCCAATGTTCCGTCGGTTGGTTCGGCTTCCCGAGCGCCCGCGAGAGTCGTTCTTTCTCTGGGGGCCCCGCCAGACCGGCAAGAGCGCACTGCTGAAGGCGCTCTACCCGCAGGCCATCCGAATCGACCTGGCGAAGACCGAGGAGTTCGTCCGCTACAGCGAGCGGCCCTCGCTGCTTCGGGACGAGCTCGAACACAGTCCGCCGGACCCGGTCGTCGTGATCGACGAGATCCAGAAGGTCGCCCCGCTGCTCGAAGAAGTGCGCTGGCTCGTCGAGAATCGCGGGCGCGTCTTCGCGATGTCGGGTTCGAGCGCGCGGCCCCTGCGCCAGGCGGTCCTGGCCCTCTCGCCGGGACGCGTGGCGCGGTTCGATCTGTTCGGCCTGACCTCCGCCGAGATCGGCCGGCCGTTCGACCTCTGCCGGATGCTGAACCACGGCTACCTGCCGCGGCACTATCTCGCCGACGCTCCCGCGCGGCCGCTGCGCGCCTACGTCGAGAGCTACCTGAAGGAAGAGGCGCTGCTTTCGGGCCTGACCCGGAGCCTGCGCGCCTTCTCCGATTTCCTGACGGCGGTTGCGCTGACGGACACCGAGCTCGTCAACTACGCCACCATCGCCCGGGAATGCGGGGTCTCGGCTCCGACGGCCCGCGAGTACTTCCAGGTCCTCGTGGACACGCGCCTGGGCCGTTTCCTTCCCGCCTTCACGAAGCGGCCGAAACGGCGCGTCATCGGAGCGCCGAAGTTTTTCCTCGCGGACGTCGGCATGGTCAACACGCTGGCGCGGCGGGGCGCGCTCACGCCGGGCTCCGAGCTCTTCGGGAAGGCTTTCGAGAACTGGATCTTCCACGAGCTGACGGCGGCCTCGCACTACCGGGAGCGGTACATGGAGCTCTCCTACTGGCGCCTGGCGAGCGGGATCGAGGTCGACTTCGTGATCGGCGACATGCGCTGCGCGATCGAGGCGAAGGCGGTCCTCCGCATCACCTCCGACCACCTGAAGGGGCTGCGCCAGCTCGCGGTGGACCAGCCCGGCGTGCGCCGCCGCGTCGTCGCCTCGCTCGAGCAGAGCCCGCGCGTGACCGAGGACGGGATCGAGATCCTGCCGTGGAGAGTATTTCTCGACCGCCTCTGGAGCGGGGAGTTCTGGGGGGAATGAGCGCCGGGCGGGCGGGCGGGAAGGTCGCGGCAGTCATCGTGCACTACCGCACGCCCGGCGAGACGGCGATGGCCGCGGCTGCCGTCGCCCGGACCGCGCCGGAGGCCGAAGT
>JANMBR010000306.1:0-2223 GCA_031360505.1 Acidobacteriota bacterium | reverse complement strand
ACTCCGACGGGCACCGCCACCGCAACGCGGACCCCGACCGCAACCGCGACGCGCACGAATACGGCGACGCCGACGCTTACGCCCACCCCTGCTCCCCCGACGGCGACCCCCACGCGCACACCGACTTCGGCGCCCCCGAGCGCGACTCCGACCCGCACGCCGACGCTCGTGCCGCCGACGGCCACCGCCACCCGGACTCCGACGGCCGTACCACCGACGTCGACTCCGACGAGCACGCCGACGCCCGTGCCGCCGACGGCCACCGCCACGAGCACGGCGACGCCAGCCCCTCCCACCGCGACCCCGACACCGGCTCCCCCGACGGCGACCCCGACGCGAACCGCGACGGGACAGCCCACGGCGACCCAGACGCCGACACCCACGAGGACCCCGACTCCGCCGCCCGCGACGAGCACGCCGACGGCCACCGCCATTCCGCTCAGCGCGACCGCCACGCCCACGGTCACTCCGGTGTCCCCGACGGCAACCCCCACGATGACCGCGACTCCGGCGCCCAACGCGACACCGACCCCTACGGGATTTCTCTACCTGCATGTCGAGGCGGAGACTGCCGCCCTCGCCACTCCGATGGCGGCATCGCCTGACGTCCAGGCTTTCGGGGGGCAGTACATCTCGACCACCGCCGGTAACACCGGAAACGCAAACTGGACGATCAGCGTGCCGAACGGCGGGAACTACTTCGTCTGGTGCCGAATCCTGGCGCCCGACGCGAATCACCAAACGTTCCACGCGAAATACGACGGCGGGCCCGAAGACACGTACGACGCGGCCGGGGGAGACTGGTCGCCCTTCTGGCAGTGGACGGTGCTCAATGGCCGCGGCACCAGCGGCGTCCCGCTCACTCTCGATCCTCGAATCGTCGTGCTGACCGCCGGCGAGAATACGCTCCACTTCCGCGGTGGGGACATCGCGAACAAGCTGGACAGGGTCATCGTTACGAACGACCCGAACTTCGTCCCGACGGAAGGCAACGTCACGACCTTCCCGGATACACCCCCCTCGAATCCCTTCTACGATTTCGTAGAGGCGGTGGGCCGCAACCAGATCTCCAGCGGATGCGGCGGCGGCAACTACTGCCCGGCGGCCGGGGTCACGCGCGCCCAGATGGCCGTGTTTCTCCTGAAGAGCAAGCACGGAAGCACATACGCTCCGCCCGCGGCTACCGGCGCCGTGTTCAGCGATGTCCCCGCGAGCGCCTTCGCCGCCGCATGGATCGAGCAGCTCGCGGCCGAAGGGATCACGAGCGGCTGCGGTGGCGGACGCTTCTGCCCCAATGCGATCGTGACGCGGGCACAGATGGCGATCTTCCTCCTGCGCGCAGAGCATGACGCGGGCTACGTTCCTCCGGCGCCGACCGGCATCTTCGCGGACCTCTCGCTCACCGATCCCTTCACGCCGTGGATCGAAGAGCTCTCCATCGAAGGCGTGACGGCCGGCTGCGGCAACGGAAACTACTGCCCGAATAGCGCGAACACGCGCGGGCAGATGGCGGCGTTCCTGGTGAGGACCTTCCAGCTTCCTTAGGAACGCGACCCCTGTCCAAACGGACAGGCGTACGTCACCCGCCGCCCCCTGTACCACGACGGCCTCGCTGGCCAGTAGTCTCACCGCGCATCGAAGCGTAGGATTTCTGCCATGTCACGGTCGCGTCCCCGTCGGCTCGCCCTGTGCCTCTCGCTCCTGTTTGCACTGGCGGTGGCGGCCTCCGGCGCCGAGTTCTACGTGGCGCCGAACGGGAGCGCGTCGGGCAGCGGAAGCCAGGCCAACCCCTGGGATCTTCAGACGGCTCTCGATCAGCCCGCGTCCGTGAACGCCGGCGACACCATCTGGCTGCTCGGCGGCAAGTACGTCGGGCACTACACCAGTAGTCTCAACGGCACATCGGCGAACCCGATCATCGTCCGCCAGTACGCGGGCGAGCGCACGACCCTCGACGGAAACGATGGCACCAGCAACGTCACGCTGCTCATGAATGGCTCCTACGCCTGGTTCTGGGGCTTCGAGGTCATGAACTCCAACCCCAACCGTATCTCCAGCAACGCCGGCCATCCCCCCAACCGCGGAGAGGGGACCAGCCTGCTCGGTGTCGGCACGAAGCTGATCAACATGATCATCCACGACACCGGTCAGGGAACGCTGACCACCTCCAACACCAACGAGGTCTACGGCAACCTGGTCTACTACAACGGCTATAGCGGCACG
>JANMBR010000381.1:0-34981 GCA_031360505.1 Acidobacteriota bacterium | reverse complement strand
TCGCGGGCCGGCCCGCCGGTCATGCTGTGGCGGCATGGCGTCGCGTGACTGGGGCCACGGCGTTCGAGGCTATCAGATGGTAGAATTTTTTCGAGGCTGGGAGGTTTGTTGCAGGTCTTTACTCTCGAAAATCGCAGACTCGAGAACTTTCTCGAGAGGCACAAGGCTTACTACGCCTACACGGGCGAGATCGAGATCGATCGCTTCCTGCGGGAGATCCTCCAGAAGGCCAACGAGTTCGTTCCCTCCGAGGCCGGCTCCATCCTCCTCGACGATCCGATGACCAAGAACTCGGACGACCGCCTCGAGAACGAGCTCGTCTTCATCGCAACCTACGGCGCGCATGGCGAGGCCCGGCTCGGCAAGCGCATGAACGCTCGCGTCGGCATCGTCGGCCACGTGTACGCCACGGGCGTCGCATACATGACGGATGACGTCGTGGACGATCCGTTCTTCTACCCCACGCTCGACCTCACCGACGGGTTCCACACGAAATCGGCCTTGTGCGTGCCGGTGCGCATCGAGTCGTCCGTCTGCGGCGTGCTCGAGCTCGTCAATCGGACGGGGCCCGGCGGGTTTCGCGAGAAGGACCGGCGGCTGCTCGAAATCTTCGCCGACTACGCCTCGATCTCCATCCAGAACCTGCTCGACGCGCGCCGCGCCTACGAGGTGGCCAAGCGCGATGGGTTGACCGGCCTTTACAACGAGCGGTATCTCCACCTGCGCCTCACGCAGGAGCTCTCGCGCATCTCGCGCGACGGCGGCGACTGCTGCATCGTGTTCCTCGACCTCGACAACCTGAAGGCCGTCAACGACCGGCACGGGCACCTCGCCGGCAGCCAGGTCCTGCGCGAGGTCGGCTACCTGCTGCGCCGCACGGTGACCGACGAGCGCGCGACCCTGACCCGTTACGGCGGCGACGAGTTCGTCCTCATCCTTCCGGGCCACAACCTGGAGGAAGGCTACGAAGTCTGCGAGGCCATCCGCATGGCGATCCGGACGGCGACCTTCCTCTTCCGGCCCTACGGCTTCAACGAGCCGGCCCTGAATCTCCAGGGCGTGATCACCGCGTCGCTCGGGCTTTCGTCCATCCGGACCCACGCCACCCCCGGGGCCTCCGTCGAGCAGCAGAAGAACGAGCTCCTGCGCGCCGCCGACACCGCCCTTTACCGCGCCAAGGAGCACGGGAAGGACCGCAGCACGGCGGCAAACCTCGAAGACGCCCGAATCCCCGCCCTATCCTCTTAGCCAACCGGTCATCTCGCCCCGCCTTACCCCTCTGGGGAGAGCGTTTAGCCTGCAGCCAGCGCGCCCCGAGCAGGGGGTTCCCTTCGCCCCCTCGGAAATGCTAGCGTTCCATGTCTCACGGCCTTTTTTTCGCCCGTTTTTCGCCTTTAGGGGGCTTCATGTCGACCGTCACTCGCGAACAGCTGTCGCCGAAAAACGTCCTCGATGTCCTTTCCCGCCACATCCTGGTGGACGGGTACCACGTCGTCATGGACATGGAACGGAGCAAGGGCTCCTACCTCTACGACGCCCGGAGCGACCGGCCGATCCTCGACTTCTTCTCCTGCTTCGCCACGCTCCCGATTGGCTACAACCATCCGAAGATGGCCGACCCGGAGTTCCGGGAAGCGCTGATGGAGGCGGCCCTCACCAAGCCCTCCACCAGCGACATCTACACCGAGCACTTCGCCCGTTTCGTCGAGAAGTTTTCGACGCTCGCCGTCCCGAAGACCCACAACGACCATATGTTCTTCGTCGAGGGCGGCACGCTCGCGATCGAGAACACGTTGAAGACGGCCTTCGACTGGAAGGTGCGCAAGAGCCTCGCGCGCGGCAAGGGCGAGAAGGGCACCAAGATCCTGCACTTCAAGAACGCCTTCCACGGCCGCTCGGGCTACTCGCTCTCCATGACGAACACGGCCGACCCGCGCAAGACTCAGTACTTTCCCAAGTTCGACTGGCCGCGCCTCTCCTGCCCGAGCCTCTCCTTCCCCGTGACCGAGGCAGTCCTCCAGCAGGTTGCCGCCGCCGAGGTAGAGGTCGAGCGCGAGATCCGCGCCGCCTGCGCCGCCAACCCCGACGACATCGCGGCGCTCATCCTCGAGCCGATCCAGGGCGAGGGCGGCGACAACCACTTCCGCCCGGAGCTCTTCCGGCGCCTGCGCGCGCTCGCCGACGAGCTCGAGTTCCTGTTGATTTTCGACGAGGTCCAGACCGGAGTGGGACTGACCGGCTCCATGTGGTGCTGGCAGCAGATGGGCGTCGAGCCCGACTTGTTCGCCTTCGGCAAGAAGACCCAGGTGTGCGGCTTCGCGGCCAACCACCGGGTCGACGACGTCCCGGACAACGTCTTCAAGGTGTCCTCGCGCATCAACTCAACCTGGGGCGGCAACCTCGTGGACATGATCCGCTGCGCCCGGTACCTCGAGATCATCGCCGAGGAGAACCTGATCGAAAACGCGCGCGTCGTCGGCGAGCACCTGCAGACCCGCCTCGGCGAGCTCGCCCTCGAGTTCCCCGGGGTCATGACGAACGTCCGCGGCCGCGGCCTCTTCATCGCCTTCGACCTGCCCGACAAGGATACCCGCGACCGCACACTCGCCGCCTGCCTCGAGAACGGGATGATGGGCCTGGCCTCCGGCGCCAACGCCGTTCGTTTCCGGCCGCACCTGGTGTTGTCGAAGGACGAGGCGGATGAGGGCGTGCGGAAGCTGAGAAGGGCCATCTCGACGGCGAAAAAGTAGCGCCCGGAAGTTTGATTCGCCGCCTCGCGCTTCTTTTCGCCTCACTGGCTTTGGTCAGCGGTCTCGTTTTCTGGCTCACGCTGCCCGACGTCCGCCCGCTCGCGAAGTCCTGGCCTGCGACGACCGCATTCATGGAGCGCCGCAAGTCCGCCCTCGCGAAGGAGGGCAAGAGCGCGCGCCTCGAGTGGAGCCCCGTGCCGCTTTCGCAAATCGGACCCGAGATGCAGCGCGCGGCCGTCGCCGCGGAGGATGCGCGATTCTGGGAGCACGGAGGCGTCGACTGGGAGGCGATGCGGGGCGCCGCCGAGAAGAACTGGGAGAAGGGAAAGCTCAAGGTCGGCGCCTCGACGATCACCCAGCAGCTCGCCAAAAATCTCTACCTCTCCCCCGCCCGGACCCCGTGGAGAAAACTCCGCGAGCTCTTCATCGCCTGGAGGCTCGAGCGGGAGCTCTCGAAGAAGCGCATCCTCGAGTTGTACCTGAACATCATCGAGTTCGGTCCGCGGACCTTCGGTGTGGAGGCGGCGGCGCGCCGGTACATGGGCAAGTCAGCGCGCGTTCTCTCGCGCGAGGAAGCTGCCACGCTCGCCGCCGTCATCCCGTCGCCGCGGATCTACGATCCCGTGCGCCATCCCGATCGGGTCGCGCGCCGGGCCCGAAGGATCCTCGGGTGGATGTGAAGCCGAACAGGGTGAAGGGTGCTATTCTGAAAGACGATAACCCTCAGGAGGTAAAAGGGATGCGTTCACGTCGCGCCATGGTTTTCCTGCTCGGCGCGGTCCTCGCCGCCGCCGCCTGCTCCCGCAAGCCCGCTTCCATCCAGATCACGGTCGACGAGGCCGGAAAGGGCAAGCAGTCCAGGGACGTCAAGATCTACGGCCTCGACCGCTCGCAACGGCTCTCGGCGCGGGCCCTGGACAAGAGCGGTAAGGCCTTCGAACAGGCGACCGCAACCTGGAGCGCCTCGAACGACGTGGTCGAGGCCCAGCCGGGAGGGCGCATCCTCGCCAAGAGGGCCGGCAAGTCGATGGTGACCGCGACCTACGAAGGCGTCTCGGCCCAGATTCCCGTCGAGGTCGTGGACGTCGCGTCGATCGAGATCGCGCCGGTGTCGCTGGCCCTCACCGGACCGGCAGGCACCGCCATCCCGGTCTCCTACACGGTCCGGGACTCGAAGCAGAAACCGATCGACCTCAAGCCCGAATGGAGGACGGCGGACTCGAAAATCGCGACCGTTTCGGAGGGCGTCGTCACGTCCGTCGCACCGGGCACGACGACCATCATCGCGCGGATCGGAGACGTCCAGGGCGGCTGCGACGTGAACGTCGTCCTGCACGCGATCGCCCGCATCGAGATCCGGCCGGCGACGGCGCTGGGCCGGGTGGGGGAAAACCAGCACTTCGAGGTCAGGGCCTACGGTCCGGACGGAGCCCTCATCCCGGAAGCCGCGGCGGTCTTCACGTCCTCCAACCCCGCGGTGGCCAGCGTGGATTCGGCGGGCGTGGCCCGGGGCCTCACGGCCGGGGCCGCGAAGATCCGCGCCGAGCTCGCCGGCCAGGTGGCCGAGGCAATGCTACTGGTGAACTAGCCCGGCAATGGCCGTCCGACTCCCGGCCGTCGCCGGCAGTTTCTACGACGCGCGGCCGGATCGTCTCGAGGGGGACGTGCGCTCCTATCTGCCCGCCGGGCCGCCTACCGCCCCGGCCTTCGGCGCGATCGTCCCCCATGCCGGCTACATGTATTCGGGCCCGGTCGCCGGCGCGGTCTTTGCGCGCCTTCAGATTCCCTCCGCCTGCGTCATCCTCTGTCCCAACCACACCGGACGCGGAGCCCCGGCGGCACTCGATCCGGCGGACGCCTGGCGCACACCGCTGGGCGACGTGCCGGTGGATCGGCGGCTGACCGAGCGGCTCCTCGCGCTCGCGCCCTCGCTCGAGCAAGACGCCGGGGCCCACTTGCGGGAACACTCGATCGAGGTGCAGCTGCCCTTCCTGCAGATCCTGCGGGGGGACGTCGCGATCGTTCCGGTCTGCCTCGGCTCTCCGAGCCTCGCCCTGTGCCGGGAGGTGGGCGAGGCCCTCGCGGCGCTCTGCGCGGAGGAGACCGATCCGCCGCTCATCCTCGCCTCCTCCGACATGAATCACTACGAGAGCCGCGTCGACGGACGCCGCAAAGACGACCTCGCGCTCACCCGCATCTCGGCGCTCGACCCGGAAGGGCTGTTTCGCGTCGTGCTGACCGAGTCCATCTCGATGTGCGGCTTGCTCCCCGCAACGGCGCTCCTCTTCGCGGCCCGCACCGCCGGGGCAAGTCGGGCACGGGTCGTCGCGCGCCGCGACAGCGGGGACGAGACGGGAGACCTGGCAAGTGTGGTTGGATATGCGGGTGTGGTGGTGGAGTGAGTCAAAAGCAAAGCAGGAGTTACATGAAGATCAGGATGATTTCGGCGGTTCTCTTCCTCTCGGTCGCCCTGGCAGCTGCGGCGCAGACGCACGTCGCGGTCGCCACGGTGGCGCCGCGGCCCGATGACGTCGCGACGATCGACGGGATGGTCAAGGCGTACTACGAGGTCGTCACCGGGCCGGCCGGCCAGCCCCGCGACTGGGCTCGGGACCGTTCGCTGTACATCAAGGACATTCGCTTCGTGATCGTGGACTTCGACAAGAACGGCCAGCTCGCGCCCCAGATCGTGGACCACCAGCAGTTCGTGGACTCGTCGGACGCCATGCTGACGAAGGGCTTCGTCGAGAAAGAGATCCATCGCGTCACCGAGCGCTTCGGCCCCATCGCGCACGTGTGGAGCACCTACGAAACGCGCCGGACCGAGACCGGCCCCATCATCAAGCGCGGAATCAACTCGATCGAGCTCTTCTGGGACGGCAAGCGCTGGTGGATCGCCAACGCCATCTGGACCGACGAGACGAAGGACAACCCGATCCCGAAGGAGTATCTTCCGAAGTAGGGATCAGGCGGGCTCGGCCACGACAACGGAGAAATAGCTCGCGCGGCCGCGCGCGAGCAGCCGGTCCTCCCGGTCAAGAAGCTCATCGACGCATCGGTCGAACACCTCCGGCTCCGGGCCGCCGGGCTGATTCGGGCGCAGGAGGCTCGGGTAGATCGGCTCGAGCAGATTGCCTCCGTAGTCGCGCCGGGCGAGCACCCCGAACTGCTTCAACACGGCCGGCAGAATGCCGGAGGAAGCGATCGCCTCCGTGGGGTCCTCGGCGTTGATGGGCCGGCGCACGATCTTCGTCCGGCGCAGGCGCGAGGGCAGGGCCCGATACACGGCGTTCCACGCGAGCAGGTGCCGCCAGGTCCATTCGTCGCGCGCCGGGCCGACGTACTCGTCGAGGTAGAGCACGCCGCGCACAGCGAGGGCACGCCGGACGTCGGCGAGCAGCTCCGGCAGGCGGTCGAAATGGTGCAGCGAGGCGTGGAAGAAGACCGCGTCCAGGCCCCGGGCCTCCCGCACGAACTCGCGAGCGTCCGCGTGCACGTACCGGATCCGTGCCGCCATGCCAGCCTCTTCGGCCAATCGCCGGGCCTCTGCCATCGCTTCGGCGCTCGCGTCGATTCCGGTGACCATGGCGACGATCCCAAGCTCGACGAGCGAGCGCTCGAAGTTGCCCACGCCGCAACCGATCGAAAGCGCCCGCGCAAACGGCACCCGGTCCGGGACGACGTCCGGCAGCCACGCGATGGGCCACCGCGCCGGGTCCCCCGTCACGCGTCGGTTGATCGCGGCCCGGGCGGCCGGGTGGTTCATCCAATGCCCGTCCCAGTCCGTATGCCGCTCGAGGCACGACCAGTACGAGCCGGCCGTCACGATCAGCAGCCTGCTAGACCGAAGCCGACCCCGGCAGCAGCCCCTCGACCTGCGGCGAGCGGGCGCCGTTCGCGTCGCAGACCGCGTAGCGCACCGCCCCAGTCTTCCCGCCGGCCCACCCCTTGTCGTCCGGATCCTCGGCGTACATGGCCACGCCGGCGAATTCGCCCTTCGCGTTCAGGACGTAGAAGTTGATGTTGAAATTCGGGTCGCCGTTCGCCTTGCGCAGGCGCTTCTCGATCGTGTTCGACTTGATGCGCTTCAGGGCCTCGAGGCCGGCGTCCTTGGGGTGCATGCCGCGGCGCATGTTCTCGACGATGAGGTAGGACGACAGGTTGTAGAGGTTCGCCTCGCCGCGGCCGGTCGAACCCGCCGCGCCGACCGAGCCGTCGACGTAGAGCCCGGCGCCCAGGATCGGCGAGTCGCCCACGCGGCCGGGGATCTTGAAGAAGAGGCCGGACGTCGTCGTCACGCCGCAGATCTCGCCCTTCGCATTGATCCCGTCGCAGTTGATCGTACCGTACATCTGGGACGCGGCGAACTTGCCCTCGCGGCCCATCTGCCGGCGCACGTCGTCAAACGCGACTTCGCGTTCCTTCGGCGTCAGGTAGTGCTTCGGATCCGTGCGCTGCTTCCACTCGAGCCAGAGCTTGAGCGAGAGCGGGGTATTGAGATCGTCCTCGATCTTGAAGCCCATGTTCCGCGCAAAGGTCTGCGCTCCCTTGCCCACGAGCAGGTGATGGTCGGTCTTGTTCATGACCTCCCGGGCCACGCGCGAGGGCGTCCGGACGCCTTCGAGCGACGCCACGCCGCCGGCGCGCTTCAACGGCCCGTGCATGCACGAGGAGTCGAGCTGGACGACGCCTTCGGCGTTGGGCGCGCCGCCGTAACCGACGCTGTAATCCTCGGGATCAAGCTCGACGATGTTCACTCCCTCGATCAGAGCGTCGAGCACGTCGGAGCCCTGCGTCATGAGCGTGAAAGCCTTCTCGACGCACGTGACGCTGCCGCCGTTCTTGAACCAGTTGCCATTGGACGAAGAGATGACGACCGGCTTGACGCTGCCGGTCAGGACGGCGGGCGCCTTGCCCATCAGCGCATGCGGGGCCGCGGCGGCGAGGCCGGCGGCGGCGCTGGTGCGGACGAAGTCCCGGCGGGTGAAACGTCGACGCATGAAGCCTCCTTCAATGTTGACGCAAGTCTATCGCTTGCCCGCCGGACGGCGAGGGGTTTACGCTCGCCCCTCATGGAATACACGGGCCACTCTCTGACCGAGCGCGCGACGACACTCCCCGGCCAGTACTACACCTCCGTGGAGATCTTCGCCACGGAGCAGGAACGGATCTTTTCGCGCCGCTGGCTGTGCGCCGGCCGCGGCGACGCGATCCGGGAGCCGGGCGATTTTCTCCTCGTGCCGGTCGGCCGCGAAAGCCTCCTCGTCGTGCGGGGCCGCGACGGCAAGGCGCGGGCGTTCTACAACGTCTGCCGGCACCGCGGCACGCGCGTTTGCGAAGCGGAGCGCGGGCACTTTGCCGGCGGGATCCAGTGCCCGTACCACGCGTGGACCTATGGCCTGGACGGCGCGCTCCTCGGCGCGCCGCACATGGCCGACGTGCCGTGGTTCGACAAGACGGAGCACCCCCTCGCCCCGGTGGCCCTCGCGGAGTGGGAGGGATTTCTGTTCCTGAATCTCGCGAACGATCCGCAGCCGCTCGAGGAGGCCCTCGCCCCGCTCTCCGGCCGCTTCGCGCCGTGGCGCCTGCCGCTGCTCTCGACCGCGCGGCAGGTCGAGTACGAAGTCGCCGCCAACTGGAAGCTCATCTTCCAGAACTTCTCGGAGTGCTACCACTGTCCTCCCGTCCACCCTGCGCTGGCGAAGCTGTCGCACTACAGGAGCGGCTCGAACAACCTGCGGGATGGCAGCGTCCTCGGCGGCTACATGCTGATCAACGAGCCGGGGGGCAGCCTGACGATGAGCGGCCGACCTTGCGGGTTGCCGCTCGGCGACCTGCCGGAAGACGAGCGGCAGCGCGTGTACTACTACTCGGTCTTCCCCGGGACTTTCCTCACGGTGCAGCCCGACTTCGCGATGGCGACCCGGCTCTTCCCGCTCTCCGTCGACCGCACGCGCGTCGCGTGCGATTTCCTCTTTGCTCCGGAAACGCTGGCCGATCCGGCTTTCAATCCAGCCGACGGCATGGAGATCTGGGACATCACAAATCGCCAGGATTGGCACATGTGCGAGCTCGCCCAGAAGGGCGTCTCGTCGCGCGCGTATCGGCCGGGGGTGTACTCCAAGGAAGAGAGTCTGCTCGCGGCGTTTGATCGGGAGTACCTGAAAGCCATGGGGCCGTAGGGGCGGGGCTTGTCCCCGCCCGCCTCTGCACCACAGTGACTATTGCGGGCGGCCGCAAGGGCCGCCCCTACGGCACCAAACGCAAAGGCAACGGGACGGCTAAATCGCCTGCTCCGAGACGATCCCCTTTGCCACGGCTCGCAGCCCCTCTGCCACGCCCGGCGTTCCCGCCACGACGTTGCCGCGCTCGAGATAGCCCTTTCCGCCCTCGAAATCCGTAATCTGCCCGCCGGCCTCTTCGATGAGCAGCGCCCCGGCCGCGACGTCCCAGGGCGCGAGCCGGAACTCGAAGAATCCGTCGAACACGCCGGCCGCGACGTAGGCCAGATCGAGAGCCGCCGACCCGGCGCGGCGGATCGCCCGCGCCTGGCCGAACACCGCCTTGAAGAGCGCGAGGTACGTGTCGATCTTGTGCCGGTTGCGGAACGGAAATCCCGTCGCGATGAAGGCCCCGTCGAGGTCCGGGCGCCCCGTCACGGCCAGGCGCGTTGCGTTGCGCCACGCGCCCGAGCCGCGCTCGGCCGTGTACATCTCCTCGCGCAAGGGATCCCACACGACGCCGGCGACCAGCTCCTCGCCCTCCCACGCCGCGATCGAAACGCACCAGAACGGGAAGCCAGCCACGAAATTCGACGTCCCGTCGAGGGGATCGATGATCCAGACGCGCGCGCCGTCGCTCCCGGGGCGCCGCCCGCCCTCCTCCCCGAGGAAGGAGTCTTCCGGATATTGCGCCCGGATGGACGAGATGATCCGTTCCTCGCTCTCGCGGTCGGCGTGGGTGACGAAGTCGTTCTTGGTCTTCTCCTCGACGGAGCCGTGCGGGAGGTTGCGCCAGTTGGCGACGAGCACTTCGCCGCCGGCTCTGGCCGCGAGGACCGCCGTTTCGACGAGCGTCATGGGCGGATCAGGAACCGGCCCGCTGCCGGAACCCCTGCTCGATCGCCTTCTCCGCCGGCGTTCCGAGGATATTGAAGCCGCGCTCGCCGGAAGTCGCGGGCCTGCCGTCCGAGAAGACTTCCCACCAGTAGACGCCCTTCCACCAGTTCTCCTTTGCCAGAGCCCGCGAGACCGCGGCGATCGCCCTCGCGGCGTCCTCGCCGCCGGCCGGGCGCCCCGACGCCTCGTCGCGCGGCCCGATCCAGGCGCTGCGTACGGCAGGATATCCGACCTCGGTCAAGATCACGCTCTTGCCCGTGCGCTGCGAGAGCTCGGCGACCGGGCGGATGACGCGCCGAATCGCTTCATCGAGCGCCGGATCCGTGAGCTTTTCGGACTTCGACAGCGAATCGAAAAAGTCCACGCCGATTGCATCGAGCACGTCCCAGAACGTGATGCGGTTCGCATTCGACGCGCCGTCGGCGGCGTACAGCACGGGCGCGCCGGTCGCGAGGCGCACTGCAAACACCACGTTGCGCCATTCCTTCTCCCGCGTCTCGGTCTTCTGGAGGTCCGAGCCGACGCAGAAGAGCGTCACGCCGGAAGCCTCGGCCACGACGGCCTGGTGCACGAGAAACCTTCGGTAGGAATCGAACCATGCGTGCCAGCCGCGGTCGTCCGCCATCGCGATGTCGCCGACCGCGCCGCCGCCTCCGACCCAGAGCCGCGGCTGGACCAGGCTCGTCATCGCCAGCGCCCGCGCGTCCGTCAGCACGCGCACGATCCCCTCGTCGGTCTCGCTGCGCGGGCTCCTGTGCACGAAGAGGATCCGGTCGCCCGCAGCTTCGCGCGCGTAGCCGTAGGGAACGATCGAGACGGAATTCGCGCCGAGCCCTTTCACGCGCTCGAGCGTCGCGCGCGAGGAGGCCGACACGTAGGCGCCTTCGATCGACTCCGTCATGACGCAGGCGATGCCCTTGACGAACGCGTCCGGCAGCGGCCGCCGGGCCGGCGGCTGGACCCCCAGCCTCCAGGCCGCCGCGCGCCAGCGCGAGAGGGTGTCCACGAGCGCCGCGGGTGCTGCGCCCAGGGCCTTGTCGACCGCGGCCTCGCTCTCGAGATGCGCCCCCGCATCCAGCCACGCCGCGGCGGCGCCGATGGCAAGGACCGGGGACACGTCCGGGTCGGACTTGAGGACCTCCTCGATCGACGGCTCGACACCCGCCGCGCGCGTGAAGGCCGCGAAGCCGCGCACCTCGCGCCCCCACCACCTGCCGAACCGGCGCGCGCCGGCCGCCATCAGGAGTGTGCGGCGCTCGAGCAGCGCGGGATTGGCGGCGCCGATCGCCGCGGAGGCCAGCACGGGCGACACCAGGTCCGGCTCGGCCGGCGCCGAGGCGTCGATCTCGACGCGGATCTTCCCGCCCTCGACGACGAGGTCCGCGGGGCGCGAGGACCCCGTGTAGAGCGCCTTGACCACCGCGTCCGGAAAGATGCGGACCGAAAACGGCTTATTTCCCGAAAACCGTGCCGCCGCCTTCTCCCAGCGCGCGGCCGCGGCGGCCTCGGACGCCGAGTACTCCCACTCGAGGCCGCCCTTCTTCTCGCGGCGGAGACCCTTGAAGAACGCGTCGCGATCCGCGATCTGGTCCCGGCCCGACGCCGGCTCGACCGCGAGGCGTCCGTCCTTCTCGACGAACCGTCCTTCCTTCGTCAGCTCTCCCGACAGCACGGCGAAGTCCGCCGGCCTCTCGGGGCGATCGAGGAGTCGGCGCGCGACCAAATCCACGATCGCGGATTCCGAGAGGCCGAGCACGAAGACGTCGCCGGCGTTGCCGGGGCTCGCGAGGAAGATCGCCTCGTCCCGGGCCGTGTACCTGCGCCCGTCGAAGACAAACGCCGCGGACTCGAAGGTCACCGGAAATGGTGCGAGCAGCGGCTGGAGGCGCTGCGACGGAGGCAGCTTCGACAGGTGCGCGACTTCCCATCCCGCCGGTGCCGCCGTGCTCTCCCCCGCGGTCTGCACCTCGATCCCGCGCGCCCTGGCGAGCGCCTCGAAGCGCTCTACCGCCTGGCCCGTCTCGAAGCCGTCCGAGAGACGCAGGGCGATGCGGCGGGGCGCGGGAGAATTCGGGGCGGCGCCGGCGAGCGAGAGAACTGCCGCGCCGGCGAGAACGACGCGGCGCGCGGCGCTTAGAGGTCGACCCGCTGCCACACGACCGTCCCGGCCACGATCGTCGCGGCGGGCGCTCCCAGGAGCTCCCAGCCGGCAAACGGAGTGCTGCGGCCCTTCGAGAGGAAGCGCTGGGGATCCACTTTCCAGCGCGCCTCGGGGTTGAAAAGCGTCACGTCCGCGGGCGAGCCCACGGCGAGCGTGCCGCCCGGCAGACCGAACGCCTTCGCGGGTCCCGCCGAGAAGAGCGCGGCGAAGCGGTCGAGCGAGAGCTTTCCGCGCGAGACCAGCCGGTCGTAGACGACGGCCGCCGCCGTCTCGAGGCCGACGATGCCGAAGGGGGCGCTGTCGAAATCCACCGCCTTCTCGTCGGCGTGGTGGGGCGCGTGGTCGGTGGCGATCGCGTCGATCGTGCCGTCGACGAGGCCGGCCAGCAGCGCCTCGAGGTCCGACTCCTCGCGCAGCGGAGGGTTCATCTTGGTGCGCGTCGAAAAGTCCGACTTCGCGACCTCCTCGTCGGTGAGCACGAGGTGGTGCGGCGTGACCTCGCAGGTCACCCGGAAACCCGCCGCCTTCGCGCGCCGAACCAGGTCGAGCGCGCGGCAGGTTGAAAGATGAGCAACGTGGAGGCGCCCGTCGGTCATCTGCGACACCAGCAGGTCGCGGGCCACGGCGACGGCCTCCGCCATGTCCGGCTGGCCGGCCAGGCCGAGCCGCGCCGAGACCGCGCCTTCGTGCATCGGCGCGTCCTCCGACAGGTTCCTGTCCTCAGCGTGCTGGATGATCGGCAGATCGAACAGGCTCGCGTGCTCGAAGGCGTGGCGCAGCAAACCGGCGTCTTCCAGCCACTTCCCGTCGTCGGAGAGGGCGACGGCGCCGGCCTCGCGCAGCTCTCCGAAGGCCGTCATCTCCTGGCCCTTCTGCCCCTTCGTGATGGCGCCGATGGGATAGAGGCGCGCGCCGCCGACCTTCTCGGCGCGCAGGCGAAGGTACTCGCAGGTCTCCCGGCTGTCGTTGACCGGGTTCGTGTTGGGCATGGCACAGACGGCGGTGAAGCCTCCCGCGGCGGCCGCGGCGAGTCCGGTCGAGATCGTTTCCGCGTACTCGCGCCCGGGCTCGCGCAGGTGCGCGTGCAGGTCGATGAAGCCGGGCAACACCAGCAGCCGCGAGGCGTCGAACACCTCGGCCTCGCCGGCCTCGACGCGATCGCCGACCTCGGCGACGAGGCCGTCGGAGAGCAGCACGTCGAATCGCCCGCTGCGCCCGGCCACCGGGTCCACGAGCTTTCCGCCCCGGATCAGCAGCTTGCGGGTCACGACTCGCCCTCCCACGGATGCCCGCCGAGCAGCAGGTACAGGACGGCCATGCGCACGGCAACACCGTTGGCGACCTGTTCGAGGATGACCGAGCGGCCCGAGTCGGCAATGTCCGAAGCGATCTCGACGCCGCGGTTCATCGGACCCGGGTGCATCACGATGGCCTCGGGTTTGGCCCGGGACAGGCGCTTGGCGTCGAGCCCGTAGTGCCGGAAGTACTCGCGCACGGACGGGAAGAGGGACTTGCCCTGACGCTCGAGCTGCATGCGGAGCATCATCACGACGTCGGCGCCGTCGAGCGCGGCGTCGAAGTCCGTCGTGACCTCGACGCCCATCTCCCCGATCCGTCCCGGAAGCAGCGTCGGCGGCCCGCAGACCGTGACCTTGGCGCCCATTTTCGTCAGCAGCCAGATGTTCGAGCGGACGACGCGCGAGTGCGCGATGTCCCCGGCGATCGTGACGCGCAGCCCTTCGAGCTTTCCGAGGCGCTGGCGGATCGTGAGGGCGTCGAGCAGCGCCTGCGTCGGGTGCTCGTGCGCGCCGTCGCCCGCGTTGACGACGCCCGCCTTCAGGTGCCGCGCCAGGAAGTGCGGCACACCCGGAGAGCCGTGGCGGATCACGATCAGATCCGGGGACATGGCCTGGAGGTTCTTCGCCGTGTCGAGCAGCGACTCGCCCTTCTCGACCGAGCTGCCCTTGGCGGCGAAGTTCAGGGAGTCGGCCGAGAGCCACTTCTCCGCCGTCTCGAAGGAGAAGCGCGTGCGCGTGGAGGCCTCGAAGAAGAGGTTCACAACCATGCGCCCGCGCAGGGCGGGGACCTTCTTGATCGCGCGCTGGCCGATCGCGCGCATGGACTCCGCCGTGTCGAGCAGAAGCGTGATCTCGTCGGGAGTCAGGGGCTCGATCCCGACGAGGTCCTTGGTGCGCAGGTTTCCGACCGTCACGCGCCTAGTTGGGCCTTTCGAGGATCCAGACCTCATCGGCGCCGTCGGTCTCCTGGAACATCACCTGGATGACCTCGCGGTTGGCGGTCGGAACGCTCTTGCCGACGTAGTTGGCCTCGATCGGGAACTCGCGGTGGCCGCGGTCGATCAGGACGGCCAGCCGGATCGCCCGCGGGCGCCCGAGATCGATCACGCCGTCGAGCGCCGCCCGGATCGTCCGTCCCGTATAGAGGACGTCGTCGCAGAGCAGCACCGTGCGGCCGTTCAGGTCGAAGTCGATCTCCGTCTTCTTCAGGAGGGGCTGCGGGGCGACCGTGGACAGGTCGTCTCGGTAGAGGGTGATGTCGAGGGTGCCGACCGGGAAGCTCTGCTTGACGAGGTCCGAAAGGCGCGCCGCCAGGCGGACGGCCAGGGGGACGCCGCGGGTCCGGATGCCGATCAGGGCCAGGCCCGGCAGATCCTTCTGCCGCTCGGCGATCTCGTGGGCCATGCGATCCACCATCCGCCGGATACGGTCGGCGTCGAGGATCTTGGCCTTGCGATTGAGCTCTTCCGTCAAAGCCGCGCTACTCTACGGGGTCGCCTGCCCCCGGTCAAGAACAGGCCCGAAAACCCGCCCCGGCGCCGCAAAACGGCGCTAGAATCGGTGGTACAAAGCTCAGGCTTATGGTCATCTACAACGCGGCCACCCGGGAGCTGACGGCCAAGATCGTTTATTACGGGCCGGGGCTCTGCGGCAAGACCACCAACCTGAAGGTCCTCCACGACCGCCTCGAGCCCGGGACGGCCGGCAAGCTGCTCAACCTCCAGACCCAGACCGACCGCACGATCTACTTCGACCTGCTGCCGGTCGAGCTCGGCGACATCAAGGGCTACAAGATCCGTTTCCAGCTCGCGACCGTGCCCGGCCAGACCGCGTTCAACGAAACGCGGCGCGTGGTCCTGAAGGGCGTGGACGGGATCGTCTTCGTCGCGGACTCCCAGTGGACCATGCTCCCGAAGAACCTCGAGAGCTGGCAGAACCTCAAGGACAACTTGAAGTCCAACGAGATCTCGTTCGAGAAGATCCCGGTCGTCATCCAGTACAACAAGCGGGACCTGGCGGACATCCTCGCCGTCGACGCGATGCAGGAGGCCCTCGGTCTCTCGTCGTATCCGTTCGTCGAGGCCGTCGCGAGCGCGGGCCGCGGCGTCACGGAGACGTTCAAGCTCATCTCGAAGCTCACCTTCGTCGACCTGCTGCGGCGCCTCCAGGGACGCAAGGCGGCGGAGGAGGAGGAGCAGACCGCCGCCGCCGCGGCCGAAGTCGCGCGCCAGGACGACCTGCAGACCTGGAAGGACTCGCTCTTGAAACGCGAGTCGCAGTCCGCCGCGCAAGTCCAACGGCCCTCGCGCCCGCTCTCACTCGTGCCGCGCGTTTCCGACGAGGCGCCGTTCGACACCACCGAGCTCGGCCGCGAGGCCGACGCGGAGGACGCCGAGTCGCCGTATGCCGTTCCCGCGCCGCCGGGCCTCGAGCCGGGCGCGCCCATGGAGCTCACGCCGCCGGCCGCGACCATCGAGATGGACGCCATCGGCCTCGACGAGCTCGAGCAATCGGCCGGCGAGACGCAAGTCCTGCCGGACGCCGACGAGGTCGAGGAGCTGACGGCCGCCGAAGAGGTCGAAGAGATCGAAGCATTCGCGCCCATGACCTCGGCGGCGCCGCGCCAACCCGGGACCGACCCCGCGTTCCTGCCTTCCGGCGCCGAAGCCCATGCTGCCGGAGAGCGCCTCGGGCTGCTCGAGGAACGCCTGCACGAAGCCGAGAGCCGGGCACAACGCGAACGGGAAGCGGTCGAACGCATCGATCAAGCCGTCTCGTCCGCGCACGAGCGGGTGGCCGGGACGACCGAGCACCTGTCCGCGCTCGGGACTCGGCTCGAAGCCCTCGAGAAGGGGGTGGCCGTTCTCCATGAAGCCATGGGCGCGCTGGCGAAGCGGCTCGTGCCGTTGGAGATCGGGGCCGAGGGGCGCGGCGATCTCGAGACGAGCATCCGCGGCCTCGAAACGGCGCGCCAGGATCTCACGGATCGGCTCGAGTCCGGCGCCACGCGCCAGCGCAAGGACGCCGACGACGTCGCCATGGCGCTCGGCACCCTCACCGAACGAGGGCAGCAGGTGGAGCAGCAGTTGGCCGTCCTCCTGAGCCAGTCCGGCTCTCATGAGGATCAGATGAGCGGATTGCGTCAGGCCGCGGATTCCATCCCGCGCCTGGAGGGGCAGGTCGCAGCGCTCTCCGGCCTGGCCGACCGCCTCTCCCGGCTCGAGGGCCAGATCGAGGCCACCGTGCGCCAGCAGCATGAGCTCGAAGCCACGGTCGACGAGAAGACCCAGCAGGGCCGCCGCGAAGCGGAGGACATCCGCTCCCAGATCGCGCCGCTGCTCGAGGAACGTGTCCGGCGTCACGAGTCCGACGCCCACCTCTTCGCGGAGATGGCTCAGCTGCGCGAGTCCCTATCCGAGTCCCTGCACGACCTCGCCGAGCGCCTGCGGCATTCGGTGAGGAACTCGTAGGCCTCGCCTAAGCCTCCGGAACGCCCCGCAGCTGCGAGAGGAACCGCTCGTCGTTCCTCCAGTCCGCCCGGACGCGCACGGTCAGCTCCAGAAAGAACCGGCGGCCGAGCTCCTGCTCGAGCTCCTCGCGCGCGGCCTTTCCGATGTCCCGGATCATCGTTCCGCCCTTGCCGACGATGATGCCCTTCTGGCCCTCGCGCTCGACGACGATGGACGCCGTCACGACCGTGATGTCCTTGCCTTCGCCCTCGCGGACCGACTCGATCAGGACGGCGTGCGCGAAGGGCAGCTCATCGCGCGTGCGCTCGAGCAGCTTTTCGCGAATGACCTCGCCGATCCACTCCGATTCCGGCGTCGCCGTCAGGAAGTCGGCCGGGTAAGCCGACTCCCCTTCCGGAAGATTCTTGGCAAGGACCTCCAGGAGCCGATCCATGCTTTCTCCGGTCTTCGCGGAGATGGGCACGATGTCCCGGAAGTCGTGAAGAGCGGCGAACTCCGAGAGCAGGGGCAACAGGCGGTCCTTCTTCAGCAGGTCGATCTTGTTCACCGCGAGGATGGCCGGGGTGCCGGCGCGCGCCACGAGCTCGAGGATGAAGGCCTCGCCCGGCCCGCGCTCGTCGGCCGCGTCCACGACGAAGAGGATCGCGTCGGCCGTCGACAGGGAACCCGTGGCCTCGCGGACCATGGCCGCGTTCATCTTGTACTTGGGGCGGTGGATGCCGGGCGTGTCCACGAGGGCGATCTCGCAGTCGGGACGGCGGGCGACACCGAGAATGCGCTTGCGCGTCGTCTGCGGCTTGTCCGAGACGATCGCGACCTTCTCCCCGACGAGCGCGTTGACGAGCGTGGACTTGCCCGCGTTGGGCCGGCCGACGACGGCGACCTCGCCGACCTTCATGAATTGCGCGTTTCGGTCGGAACGCGGAGCTCGGAGCCGGCAACCGCAGACGAAGGCTCGATCTTCACGCGGTGGACGCGCCGCCGGTCCGCCTCCTCGACGGTGAACCTCAGTCCCGACTCCTTGTGGGTCTCCCCCGGCTTCGGGATGTGCCCGAGGCGGCTCGTCAGGAAACCGGCGAGGGTCGTGAACTCCTCTTCCTCGGGCCCGCGGCCGAAGAGGTCTCGCACGACCTCGATGTTGGCCTTGCCCGAGACCGAATAGCCGTTCTCGCCGGCCTTCGAGACCGGCTCGCGCTCGTCCTCGTGCTCGTCGGAGAGATCGCCGACGATCTCCTCGAGGAGGTCCTCGACCGTGACGAGGCCCGACACCCCGCCGTACTCGTCCACGACGATTGCCATCCAGAGGTGGCGCCGCTGGAACTCGCGCAACAGCTCCGAGACCTTTTTCGTCTCGGGGACGAAGTACGCCTCGCGCATCAGGTCTGCGATCGAGCGGTTGGCGCCGGAGCGGATCGCCTGCAGCGCGTCCTTGACGTGCACGACACCGACGACCGTGTCGATCGAGCCGCGCACGACCGGAATCCGCGAGCACTTCGACTCGACGAACAGATCGAACAGGACGGTCAACGAAGACGCCACGTCGATCCAGACGATGTCCGTGCGCGGCGTCATGACCTCGCGCACGCGCGTGTCGCCGAAGTCGACGATCGACATCAGCAATTTCTCCTCTTCCTTCTCGAGGATGCCCTCCTGGCGGCCGACATCGATGTAAGCGCGCACCTCCTGCTCGGTCGCCTCGGCCGGCTTCTCCGGCCCCGGGGCGCGCCCCGCGAAGATGCGGCGGATCAGGAACGCGACCGGCAGCAGCAGCCAGGAGGCCGCCGTGATGAGCGGCAGCAATCGCGCGACGATCCTCTCGGGATCGCGGTTGGCGTCGCGCCGAAGCAGCGCGATCTCCGTAAAGAGCCAGCCAACCACGAAGAAGGTTCCGCCGATCAGCCAGGGCCTCGGGACCTCGTACGCCTCGAGAACCGACACCGTCGTCAGCAGGCCGGCCAGCAGCAGCGCCTGGACCACGACCTTCGTCGTGGTGCGGACGATCTCGACTTCCCCCGCCCCCGAAAGGATGCGCGCTCGCTCCGGGTGCTCCTCGAGCAGGCCGCGGATCTTGATCGGCGAGAGCCGATCGAGCGCGAGAGCGAAGGTCTCGAAGAGCAGGAAGGCCGCGTAGCAGAAACCGGCCGAAAGGATCAGGATCATCGTGTCCGCCCCTGCGCCCGCCGCGGGCCCGTTTCCGACGCATCGGCGATGCCGAGTCGCCGCCGCACCCGGCCCTCGAGCGCCTCCATCTGCCCGTCGTCCGTCTCGTGGTCGTACCCCATCAGGTGCAGAAACCCGTGTACGAGCAGGCGGTCCATCTCGAGCGCGGGCGGCTCACAGCGGCGCCGCGCCTCCCGCCCGGCGTAGGGCACGGAGACCACGATGTCGCCCAGAAACCCGCGCGCGGCCGGCCCCGCCGGAAACGCCAGGACGTCGGTCGAACGGTCCTTGCCGCGGTAGCGGCGGTTCAACGAGCGCATGCGCCCGTCCGCGCAGAAGAGGACGGAGACCTCCGCGGCGCGCAAGCGCGCGGCCTTCGCGGCGCGCGAAAGGATGCTCCGCACCCTCGCCGTCGAGGGCGCTCCCGCGACCCGTCCCTGGACGTCCACGTGCATCGTCATACCGCCCTCGGCCCCGCGGCCCCGGCGCCGGTCTCCGTGGTCCGCCGCCGCGAGCGCTCGCGATTGAAGTCGAAGCCCGGGTAGTCGATGCGGTGGTGGAAGACGGTCGTGACCGTTCGCTCGAGGGTCGAGACGATGATCGAGAGGTCCCGCATGGTCAGGTCGCATTCGTCGAACTGCCCGTCGCGCAGGCAGTCGTCCACGATCGCCTGGACCATCGCGCGGATCTTCGCGGGCGTGGGCTCGATGAGCGTCCGCGAGGCCGCCTCGACGGCGTCGGCGATCATGAGGATGCCGAGGATGCGCGTCGACGGCTTCGGCCCGGGATAGCGGTAGTCGGTCTCCTGCACGCCCTCGGGCCCGCCATCCGACCTCGTCACAGCCTTCTGGTAGAAGTACCGGATCAGCTTGGTGCCGTGGTGCTCGCGGATCGCCGTGGCGATCGGCTCGGGCAGGCGCGCCTTGCGCGCCATCTCCACGCCTTCCTTCACGTGCGCTGCGATGATGAGGGCGCTCATCGAGGGCTCCAGCCGGTCGTGCCGGTTGAAGCCCTTCGGCTGGTTCTCGATGAAGTAGTCGGGCATCTTCGTCTTGCCGATGTCGTGGTAATAGCCGGACACCCGCGCGAGCAGCGAGTCGGCGCCGATCGCCTCCGCGGCCGCCTCGGCGAGGTGCCCGAGCATCAGCGAGTGCTGGTAGGACCCGGGGGCCTCGAGCGCGAGCGTGCGCAGGAGCGGCAGGTTCTGGTTGGAGAGCTCGAGCAGCCGGATGTCCGTGACCACCGAGAAGAGGTGCTCGAACACCGGCAGGAGGAGGGCCACGACCATCGAGACGGTGAGACCGCCCACGGCGCCGGCCAGCGCGTCGTACAGGAAGTCCCAGCCCCACGGCCCGGCGCTCAGAAAGTGGATCGCCACGATCGCCACGAGGTTGCCCGCCGCCACGATGCCGCCCATCGACAACAGCACGCTGCGCGAGCGGACCTTCCCGAGGCCGTAGATCCCGGCGAGCGACCCGACGACCGCGAAAAGCGCAAAGGGGAACGAGAGCCCCATGAGCACGCCCGCGCCAATCGCGAACACCAGGGCCACCAGCAGGGCAGGGCCCATGCCCGCCACGAGGCTGACCACGATCGGGCCCGCAGCAAACGGGATCGCGTAGTTCACGGCGCCCGAGGCGCCCTCGAGGCTCGGCGAGAGGGCCTGCGCGAGAGCGAAGCCCGCGCGAATGACGATCGCAAAGAGGATCCCGGTGGCCAGCACCGAGCCGAACACGACGTTGGGCGAGCGCTCGCGCCTGCGGCGGCGCTGCCGGCGCGCGTCCAGCCAGAAGGCGGCCGCGGCCAGGATCTGGAGGATCAGGACGCCCGTGACCTTGACCCAGGACGACGGGTCCGATGCGGAAGCGCGCACGGCCGCGATCCACTGTGCCGTCCGCGCGGTGATCTCGTCGCCCCGGCGCACGATGACCTTGCCGCGCGGGATCCGAGTGAAAACGCTCTCGACCGAGCGGGAGGCTGCGGCGCGCCCCTCGCCCGTCAGCGCGGCGTCGTAGGAGAGGTTCGGGCGCAGGGTCGCCGCCAGGAACGCGGCGACCTCGGCCCTTTCGCGCGGCGTGAACGGGCCCTCCGCCAGGCGCGCCGTGACCGCCATGCGCGTCTCGTTGCCGTACTCGGTCGCCCCCGCGTCGCGGCGCTTCGCATCGCGGCCGGACGACGTGTCGCGTGCGACGAACCCGCGGCTGCGCGCCTCGGGCGGCAGGTCCCGGTGGTCCACGACGCCCCCGCGGTAGAGGTCGAGCCCGATGACGGCGAACTGGTCCTCGAGCTCCTTCGAGAACCCCTGCCGCGAAAGCGCCGCGAGCGCTTCATCGCCGATCGGCAGCCCGAAGGCGTCCGAAAGTTCCGGGGTCACACGGCCCCTCGGGCGGGTCCGCGCGGCCACCGTCCGGGCGCGCTCGAAGGAGTCGCGCAACTGCTGCTCGAAGCGGGCGGGCGCCTGCCCGTCGGCGTCGTAAACGGGCAAGACATCGGCCGCGGACTCGGCTCGCCGCCGCGCCGTCGCTTCGGGATCCGGAACGATCAGGTCGCGCGGGGCAACGACGTCGCGCGTCGCGACCATGCCCGCGGCCGCCGGCGTGTCGCGAAACGACAGCGTGGGCGAGAACGAGGCCGTCGTGACGAGGACGTACGCCGCGGCCCAGAGCAGGGGCCGCACGCGGAACGAGCCCGGCTCGCCGACTTGTTTCGGAGGAGACGGGGAACGCTGGAAATCGATCGCTTGGCGTCCCGTGGACGCGTCGGAGGGCACGGCAATGCCTCAGCGCGCGGGCGCCAGGGGGCCGGCGGAGCGCGGGCCTCCCCGGTCGCTGGCGGCTGCGGCGGCGGCCGCTTCGCGCTCGCGGTCGAGCGCCTCGTACGCCGTGATGATCGACTGCACGAGCGTGTGGCGCACCACGTCGCGCTCGTTGAAGAGCACGAAGCGGATCCCCTCGGTCTTGGACAGGACATGCTGCGCCTCCCGCAGGCCGGAGGTCTTGCCGTGCGGCAGGTCGATCTGCGTAATGTCCCCGGTGACGACCGCCTTGGAGCCGAAGCCGATGCGCGTCAGGAACATCTTCATCTGCTCGGACGTGGTGTTCTGGGCCTCGTCGAGAATGATGAATGCGTCGTTCAACGTGCGGCCGCGCATGAAGGCGATCGGAGCGACCTCGATGATGCCGCGCTCGAGCAGCTTGGCCGTCTTCTCGTAGCCGAGGATGTCGTACAGCGCGTCGTAGAGGGGCCGCAGGTACGGGTTGACCTTTTCGACGAGGTCGCCGGGCAGGAACCCGAGCTTCTCGCCGGCCTCGACGGCGGGCCGGGCCAGCACGATCCGCTTGACCTTCTTTTCCAGCAGGGCGGCAGCGGCCATGGCCACGGCGAGGTAGGTCTTTCCCGTTCCGGCCGGGCCGATCGCGAAGACCAGGTCGTGCCCCTCGATCGTCTGCGCGTAGATCCGCTGCTTGAGGTTGCGCACCGTCACAACCGACTTCAGGCTCGGCCCGAAGGGGCTGTCCGTGAAGAAGTCGACGAGCGAGGCGCCCGGGTCCTCGCGGACGACGCGGATGGCCGTGGCCACGTCACTTTCCCGAAGGGGGTAGCCGCCCGAGAGCAGGTCCGAAAGGCCCGTCAACAGCCGACGGGCGGCGTCCTCTGCCTCGCCTTCCCCGATCACGGAGATATCGGTTCCCCGGGACTGGAGGCGGACGTGGAACGCGGCCTCGATGGCTCGCAGGTTTTCGTCGGCGATTCCGAAGAGCGCGGTCAGCCCGTTTTCGGGCAGGGTGACGGCGTGGCTGGGGTCAGAAATCGGTGCAGCTCCTTGAAGGCCCAAACGGTACCACGGCGGGGGTGCGCGCCACGGCCCGGCGCCCCCGTCGCGATACTAGGTGTCTATTTGGCAAAGGTTTAAGTCTATTTCGCCCCTGGACTTACTTCCCCGCCGAAATGGACTTGGCCATGTCCTCGAGGCCGTTCTCGACGGAGTCATGGAGGGTCGAGCCCTTGGCCTTTTGGCGCAGCTGCCCGACGACGGCGCCCTTACTGTTCTTGATCAGGAGCTCGAGGCCCACGCCGGGGTTGGCCGCCCAGCCGCCCCAGGCCCGCGCGGCGCCGCTCGGCTCCCAGGCGCTGAAGACGTTGCCGTCAACATGGATGTCGCCGCCCGACTTGACCACCTTGAAGCCCTGCTTTTCGAGCCACTGCTCCATGTAGTCCTTGCCCTCGCGCGCCGCCTCGCGGCACTCGGAGCCGTGTCCGGTGTGGTCGAAATCCGCAACCGAGGCCGTCTTGTATTTGGAAAGCGAACCCTCTGGAAAGTAGACCCAGTCGGTGTCCTTGCCCTTGACGAGCTTGTCGTAGTCCGGAAGGAACTTCTGGGGCTCGTCCTTTTGCTTGGCGTCGTCGGAATCGATGAACTTGTTGTCCGACGCCTGCACCGTGGGTACGCCGAGGATGAGGAAGGCGGCCGAGAAGACGACGAGCAGTCTGCGCGAGAGATTTGCCATCTGCGGTATCTCCTTGACGGGGGATTGTAACAGTGTCGCAGGACGGGCGCGCGCCCTGCGTTCTTCAGAGACGCAGGCGTTCGCAGACGGCGTCGCCAGCGGCCGAGGTGCTCAAGGACCCCCCGACGTCCGTCGTTGCCGCGCCCGCCCGGACGCACGCGGCCACGGCCGCCTCGACCGCAGCCGCCTCGGCGGCGTGGCCGAGGTGGTCGAGCAGGAGCCCCGCCGTGAGGATCGAGCCGAAGGGGTTGGCCTTGCCGGTGCCAGCGTATTTCGGGGCCGAGCCGTGGACCGGCTCGAACATGGACACGCGGCCCGGGTGCAGGTTGCCCGACGCGGCCATGCCGAGGCCCCCCTGCAGGGCGGCACCGAGGTCGGTCGCGATGTCACCGAACATGTTGTTCGTCACGATCACCTCGAACTGGCGAGGGTCCTTGATCAGCTGCATGCAGAGGGCGTCGATGTAGAGGTGCGAGGCCCCGATCCCGGGGTATTCGCGGCCGACCTCGGCGAACGTCCGCTGCCAGAGGTCTCCAACGAAGCGCATCGCGTTGGACTTGTCGGACATGACGACGCGTTTGCGCCCGTGCGACGATGCGTACTCGAACGCGTAGCGGATGATCCGCTCGACGCCCTTGCGCGTCGAGATGTCCTCCTGCGTCGCCACCTCGTCCGGCGTCCCCTTCTTGAGATGGCCCCCGGCGCCCACGTAGGAGCCCTCGGTGTTCTCGCGGAAGACCACGAAGTCGATGTCGGCCGCCTGGAAGTCCTTGAGCGGGCAAAGCCGGTCGTCCAGGCAGCGCACAGGCCGGTAGTTGACGTAGAGGTCGAGCTGGAAGCGCGCGCCGAGCAGAATGTCGGCCGCGTGCTTCATGTCGGGGACGCGGGGGTCGCCGAACGCGCCCATGAAGACCGCGTCGTAGTTGCGCGACAGGTCGTCAAACCCGCCCGGCGGGATCGTGACCCCGGTCTGCAGGTAGTGGTCGGCGCTCCACGGGAAGAACACGGGCTCGAAGGCGATCGCCCGCTGCCGGCAGACCCTGTCCAGGACCTTGACCGCCTCGGCCGTGACGTCGACGCCGATTCCGTCTCCGGGTACGACCGCGATCTTCATGCGGCCGGGACGATAGCACGCGATCCGGGGGCGGAAAATAGGCGTGAACCGGGCTGATGGCGGCGTTAGAATTCCAGACAGTGACCCTTGCCGAGACCGTCCATGAGGTCATTCGCGAGGCCTCGTCCCAGCCGGAACGGCTGACTCCCAGCCGCCTGTGCGAGAAGGTCGCGCGCGAGGCCGAGCGTCACCTCGACCGCGTCCAGTTTTCGACCGAGCGGTACATACGCCACCCCATCCTGCTCTGGGACGACTGGGAGGTGATGCTCATCGCCTGGTCGAGCGGGCAGATCACGCCGATCCACGACCACCGCGGCGTGATGGGTGGCATGGCGATCGTCTCGGGCACGCTCGCCGAGGAGCGCTTCACGACGCCGCGCGACAAGCCCGAGCTCTTCGACAACCGCGCCCGGCCCGAGGGCGATCTCTCCGACATCGGCCCCACCGTGCTCCACCGCCTCGCCCCGACGAGCGCGCGCGCCATCTCGATCCACATCTACCGGCCGTCGCTGCGCACGATGGGCGTCTGGGACGCGAGCGGGATGGTGGCGATCATGCCCTCCCAGTTCGACGTCGGCGAAGAAGTGCTCGCGCGCTCTGTCGCCGCTCCGACGGCCTGAACGGTCCGGCGTCCGTGCCGAAAGACGCGCCTCACGCGCGTCTATTTCTGAAAAAACAGAAACAGGTTCACGGCCGAGGGGCCGAGCGAGAAGAAATCCCCCGAGCGCAGCGGTCGCGCGCAGTCTTCCTCAGACAAGCCGCCGAGGTCGTCGGGCGCGGGGATCGCGTCTCCGTTCAGATACGTGCCGCAGGTCGAGCGCATGTCCACCAGCCGGTAGGTCGGCCCGTCGCCGGCGACGCGCCGGATGACCTTGGCGTGGAGGCGCGAGACCTCGGTGTTCAGGAATGCGTCCGGCGACGAGACGCGGAACCCCGTCACGGGCATCCCCACGCCGATGAACTCGGGCACCTCCCGCCCGAGCAGCACCTCGTCGAAGTCGAGTTTCACGAGGCCGGCGTTGTAAGGCCCGAGGCCGAGCAGGAAATGACCAGCCGGCAGGCGCAGGAGCGTCTTCTCGAGGCGGCTCGACATCCCGACCATGCCGTTGTCCACGAAGGTCCCGAGGTCCCGCTGGCGCGACTCGAGGGCCTCGCGGCAGATGGCGGAGTAGATGTCGTCCATCCGCTCCATTTTAGCGCCCTTTGAGCCATCATCACGAGGAGCAGAGCGTCAGTTGACCGGTTCCTCCGTCGCGGAGACGACCTCTTCCAGGGTCGGTTCGCGCTCGATCGTCCAGCGCTCGAAGACCGTGTCGGGCAGCTCGGTCAGGAACCGCGACGGCTCGAGGATGACGTCCACGCCGTACCGGTCGCGGGCCAGCATCGGATAGATGAGCGCCAGCTCGTTCTTCGACCGCGTGACGGCGACGTAGAAGAGCCGCCGCTCCTCCTCGAGCCCCTCCTCGGTCGCGACCGAGCGGTAGTTGGGAAAGCGCCCCTCGGACAGCCCCATCACGATGACTCGGCTCCACTCGAGCCCCTTAGCCTGGTGGATCGAGGACAGCACGACGCGATCGTCGTCCGGCTCCCCCGCCACGACGTCTTCGCCCGAGAGCTCGTTGAAGAGCGTGATCTCCTCGAGGAAGGCCGGAAGCGAGTCGTAGGTCTGGGCGAACTGCGCGAACTGCTCGAGATCGTCCAGGCGCGCGTCCCCGTTGGGGAATTTCGCGCGGGCGTAGTCCTTGTAGACGTCTTCGACGACCGAACGGATCGCCTCGGAGGGCGTCGAGCGCAGCGACGGTCCGTCGAGGCGGGACAGCAGCGCCCGAAAGGGTTTCAACGCCGCTTCACCCCCGCGGCCGAGCGCCCCGCTCATGCCGTCGAGCGCGCGGAAGGCCGCCAGTGGATCCGGCCGCGAGCCGATCGCCTCCCACACCGCCGAGGCCGAGCGCTCGCCGACCCGCGGGAAGATCTTGAGCGCCCGTTTCCAGGACAGCTCGTCCTTCGGATTCACGAGGATGCGCAGGAAGGCGAGGACGTCCTTGACGTGGCGCTGCTCGAAAAACCGTGTGCCCGAGCGGATCTCGTAGGGGATCCCGCGGCGCGTGAGCTCGATCTGAAGCTCGAGCGCCTGGTAGTGGGCGCGGTAGAGGATGGCGAGCTCCTGGAGCTTCTCCCCCTCGTCGTGCCACTCGAGCAGGCGCTGCGCCGCAAAGCGCGCCTGGTCCGCGATGTCCGGCAGCGCCACGACCGCGGGCAGCCCGCCGGCCTCGCGCGCCGCCTGCAGATCCTTCGGAAACTGGCGCGTGTTGTGCGCGATCGAAGCGTTGGCAAGCGCCAGGATCTCGGGGGTCGAGCGGTAGTTGCGCGTCAGGCGAAAAGTTTTCGCGCCGGGGTAGCGCTTCGGGAAACCCAGGATGTTCTCGAAGGAGGCGCCGCGGAAAGAGTAGATCGCCTGCGCGTCGTCGCCGACGACCGTGACGTTCTTCTTGACCTTCGCCATCCCGTCCACGATGTCGCCCTGGAGCCGGTTGGTGTCCTGGTACTCGTCCACGAGGATGTGGTCGTAGGAGGCCGCCAGCTGCGCCGCGGCCTCGGGAACCTCGTCGAGCAGCCGCTTCCACATCAGGAGGAGGTCGTCGTAGTCGCACGCGTTGGCGAGGCGCTTGCGCTCGCGGTAGCGCTGGAACACGGAAACGATCTCCGCCTCGATCTCGGAGAAGTGCGGCGCGCGCTCGGCCAGGACCTCCGGAAACGGGCGGCCCGTGTTGATCGTGTACGAGTACAGATCGAGCAGCACGTCGCCCTTGGGGAAGCGCCGCTCGAGCGTCGGAATCTTCTTGTCCGACGTCGCCGCTTCGAGCATCTCGCGGGCGTCCTCCGGGTCGAGGATCGTGAAGTTAGCCCCGAGTCCGAGGCGGCTTCCGAAACGGCGGAGCAGCCGGTTGCCGACCGAGTGGAACGTGCCTCCCATCAATCGCCGCGTGTCCACGGCCAGCAGGGACTCGACGCGCCGCAGCATCTCGCGCGCGGCCCGGTTCGTGAACGTCAGCAGGAGGATCCGGGATGGGTCGTGCCCGGACTCGATGAGCCGCGAGACGCGGTACACGAGTGTCCGGGTCTTGCCCGAGCCGGCTCCGGCGATGACCAGGATGGGGCCGATGCCCTCGAGCACGACCTCCCTCTGCTCGTCGTTCAACTCCCGGTCGTAGTCGACCCGGTAGGACGTCAGCCGCACGGGAGTCCGGAGGACGTATTTGCGCTCCATTGCGCCCCGAGTCTAGCGCCGCAGGCAGACAATCCAAGTCCGACCCAACAGGTAGACTCCCCCCGTGGCCCTCCGCCTGACCACCGCCGGCGAATCGCACGGCCCGCGCCTGACGGCGATCCTGGAAGGGATGCCGGCCGGGCTTCGGATCGACCCGGATTTCGTCGCGGGCGAGCTCGCACGCCGGCAGCACGGCTACGGGCGCGGCGGACGGATGAAGATCGAAAAGGACCAGGCCCTCTTCGAGGGCGGCGTCCGCGGCGGGTTGACGCTCGGCTCGCCCATTGCGATCGGGATCCTGAACCGCGACCACGCCACCTGGGCGGACGTCATGGGACCGATGGCGATCGATCCGGGCGCAGCGGCCGCGAAGCGCCTGACCCGCCCCCGCCCGGGCCACGCGGACCTCGCGGGCGGAATGAAGTTCGGGGCGAGCGATCTGCGCGACGTCCTCGAGCGCGCCTCGGCGCGCGAGTCGGCCGCCCGAGTGGCTGTGGGAGCGATCTGCAAGCTGCTCTTGCGGGACTGCGGCATCGCCGTGCGCAGCGGCGTGCTGTCACTCGGCGCCATCGCCGACACGCGGTCGCCCCGCTCTTTCGCGGCGCTCGAGAAGGTCCGCGAAGACTCGCCGCTGCGGGCGATCGACGCCTCCCTCGAGCCGAAGATGATCGCCTCGATCGACGACGCGAAGGCCAAAGGCGAGACGCTCGGCGGCTCGATCCTCGTGGCGGCGCGCGGGGTTCCAGCCGGCCTCGGCAGCTACGCCTCGTGGGACGAAAAGCTCGACGGCCGCATCGGGCGCGCGCTCTTTTCGGTCCCGGCCGTCAAGGCGGTCGAGTTCGGTTCCGCGCTCGCCGCCTCCCGCGGCCCGGGCTCGGAGGCGCACGACGAAATCGAAAAGGGCCCCGATGGCCTGCGCCGCCGCACCAACCGCGCCGGCGGGCTCGAGGCGGGCGTGACCAACGGTGAGGACATCGTGGCCGTCGTTTACATGAAGCCCATCGCCACGCTTGCCCGCGGGCTCGATTCCGTCGACCTCTCGACGGGCGAGCCCGCGCGCTCCGCGTACGAGCGCAGCGACGTGACGGCCGTGCCGGCCTGCGGCGTCATCGCGGAAGCCATGCTCGCCTTCGTCCTCGCCGACGCTCTGCTCGCCCTGACGGGAGGCGACCGCCTCGCCGACGTCCTGTCCCGCCTCGACGCGCATCGCGAGCGCGTCCGCCGCTATCCTGAGTAGGTTCGCCGCCCCGGGTCGGTAGGACGGCATCTGTCCCGCCCGACGGGCCATGCTCGGGCATGATCGCGACGGCGCTCCCTCACCCATATGTCATATGGCATAATCCTACTTGCCATATGGCAGGAGGATCGATGGCAGCCATTTCGGACCTAGTCCAGGCCCTGGGAGGCCCGGGTCTCGTTGCCGCGAGGACCTCGGGACAATTGCGCGACGCCCTGCGCGCGGGGCTGCCTTACGCCTCGCTGTCGGCGGTCGCCTCCGGGTTCGGAATCGAGGGCCCGACCGTCGCCTCCATCCTGGGAATCCCGGCGCGCACGCTCGCCCGCCGCAAGAAGGAGCGCCGGCTCTCGCCGGAGGAATCGGACCGGCTGTTCCGCCTCGGCCGCCTCGCGGTGCTTGCGGCAGACATCCTCGGCTCGCGGGCGAAAGCATCGGCGTGGCTGCATGCCGGCAACCGCGCTCTCGGCGGCGCGACTCCCCTGTCGCAGCTCGACACCGACCTCGGCGCGGAAGAGGTCGAGTCCGTCCTGCTGCGCCTCGCCCACGGCGTCGTCGGATAGGACCCCGCCCGTGACCGTCTGGCGCCTTTGCAAGCGCATGCACGCGGCGCTCGACGGCGAGGGCGCACGGCTGGCCGGAGGCCGCTGGAACAGTCGAGGCACCGCCGTCGTCTACGCGTCGGACAGTCTGTCGCTGGCCGCCCTCGAGCTGCTCGTGCACTGCGATCCCGCGCTGCTGCCCGACGACCTGGTCGCGATCGCCATCGGGATCCCGGACGGGCTGGCCATCCGCCGCATCGAGGCCGCGGAGCTTCCGAGGTCGTGGAGGCGCCACCCCGCCCCCGAGTCGCTCGCACGGATGGGAGACGAGTGGGCGAAGGGCCGGGCCTCGGCGGTCCTTTCGGTCCCATCGGCGGTGGTTCCCGGCGAGCGCAATGTCCTGCTCAATCCCGCGCACCCGGATTTCCGGAGGATCCACGCCGGCCGGCCCGATAAGTTTTCGCTCGATGCGAGGCTGGCCGCCGCGCGTCGTTGAGTCGGCTTACTGCCGGGCGATCTGGATCCGGCTGTATTCCGCGAGGGCGCGACGCACGATCCGGCGCAGGTTGCGGACCCGCTTCTCGGCGCGAACACGCTCTTTCTGGCGCTTCTCGACCTCGCGACGCCACACCACCTCACGCATGAGCAAATCCACCGCGCGCTTCCAGCGCGCAAAGGCGAGCTCGGCGACGTCGAACGTCTCGGTCACGGCGCCGACAGGATACTGCCCCCGGTTACTGCCGGACTGACGAAAATGCATCAGACCGCATATGGCGGGGCCTACGACGGATTACCGAAGTCCGGGCAGATGCTCGATCGGCCCGGGCGCCGAGGTCGCCAGCATTCTTTCCAGCGACACGTCGTGGCCGGACAGCGGCAGGTCGAGCATCGCGAACCGCGGATCGGTGGGCGTAAGCCCGTCCGGACCGGGCCTCCAGAGCTCGTAGTGCAAGCCCGGCGACATCGTCCAGCCGCTCGATCCGACCGTGCCGAGCTTCTGGCCGCGCCGCACGCGCTCGCCACGACGCACATCCAACTTCGCCAGGTGACCGAAGGCCGTCGCGCCCGCGGGGCCGTGATCGAGCACGACGAGGTTGCCAAACCTCCACAGGCGCGAGTTCATGGACGCCGGGACCCGGCCCGAGAAGACGACGGTGCCGGCCGCGGGGGCGATGACCGGGGCGCCCGCGGGCGCCGCGAGATCCATCCCGGCAAAGAACTCTTCGCTCCCAGTCCAGGGCGAGACCCTTGGACCGAAGCGCACAGCCGGCTCCACGAGCTCGGATGCCAGCGGCAATATGTTTGGTGTCGACGCGGCGAGCTCCGGAGCGGCCGCCTCCCGCTCAGCGACGAGCCCGAGCCCCCGCTCGAGACCGGACAGGTATCGCGCGAGCGCCGGGACCAGCCTCTCCGGGTCCGAAGTCGCGAGCACGCCCGCCTCGGGGTTCAGGCTGCGCGGCCAGACTGCCGGCGCGACCCGGCACAGGAACGCCGCGCGGCTGACGAGATCCCCCGCGTCGAGCGCCCTCTCGCGCAAGCCGGCGGCGCGGGCCTCGAGGTCGCGGTAGCCCTTGTGCACGGCGGCCGTGCTCCCGGCGATCGAGTCCGAATGCTGCGCGCGGACCGCCCGGGAGGCAACCGCGGGCACGGTGATCCACAGTGACACCGCCAGGAGGCAAACGAGCCCGGCCGACGCGATGGCCGCCCGCTCGCCGCGCTCGCCGAGCACGAGGGTGCGCACCGCGCCCTGTCGGGAGGCGGGATGGAGCTGGAATTCCACGTCAGCTCCCCGGCGGAAACACGGCGATGACACCGAGCTCGCGGCGGTCGCCCGAGAATCCCAGGCGGCGCGGTACGAACGCGCGGGACAGCGTGAAGCGGAAGACCCGGGGGCCGGCCGCGCCCGCGGAAAGCCGCAGCGGCGCGGCCTCGCCGGGCTCGAGCGCCCGGGCGAAGACCGTCCGGCCATCGGCCTCCACGGTCAACTCGACCTTCCGGCCCTCGGGCGTGAAGTGCGCGAGCAGGATCCGCCGCGTTTGGCCGGGCTCGACGCGCAACGCGAATCGCCGCCGGGTCCAGGAGAACGGGCCGCCCTCGCCCATTTCCCGCTCGTGGAATCCGATCTGAGCGCGGTAACGGAACGCCTCGTCGGGCCCGCGCGTGCGGAGCGCCGACCAGAGCGCCGCGACGGCGTAGGCCGCCACCAGTAGCGCCCGGGCCCGTCCCGGCCACTGCGGGCGCTGCGTGCTCTGTGTCCGCGCCGTGACGGCCGCGAGCAGAAAGAAGAGAAACGCGGCGTCTGGCGCGAACCAGTGAGACCCCGTCATCAGCACGGCGAGCAAGCCGATCACCGCCGCTGCGCTGCCGCCGGCGAGGGCCGGCGCCGAGGGGTCGCGAAGAGCAACCCATGCCTCGCGCGCGAGCACGAACGCGAGGGCGGCCGTCAGAATCAGACCGATGGCCCCGGTCTCGGCGAGCGCCTGCAGGTAGGCATTGCCCGGGTTGTCGTGGATGCCCGGCGGACGGCCCTGTTCGGCGAGCAGATTCGCAAGCTCCCAGGAGAAGGCGCCGAGGCCGGCGCCCTCGATGGGGTGGCGCTCGAAGAGCCGGACGGCGCTCGCCCAGAGCACCGGCCGCGCCGAGGCGCGGTACTCGACGGGCAGGCTGCCATCGAAAATCTGGGCCAGGCGCTCGCCCGCGCTGCCCCGCCCGTCGGAGAAACGCAGGATGGCGACGCCGACGACCAGGACCGCCCCGAACAGGAGGGCGGCCACGCGGCCGCGGCCCCCCATGCCGCGCGCGACGAGCAGCGCGGTGATTCCGATCCCGGCCAGCGCGACGCCGCTGCGCGAGCCCGACAGGACGAGCCCGGCCGCCATGCACGCAAGGCCGAGGGCGGCGAGAGCGCGCCGGCGCCCGCGCCCGAGCACCGCGAGGTCCGCCGCGACGACGGCGCCGAGGCCGCACAGGATGCCGAGGGCGTTGGGATCCATCGCACCGCCCGACAACCGGCCCAGGGTCTTCCAGTATCCGTTCGTCTCCCCGGGGCCGAGGCCCCACCGCTCGCCCGCCGCCGCGACCGCGGAGACGGCGACGCCGGTCAGCGATGCGAAGAGGGTCCGCTCGCGCAGCGCGGGTCCGGCCCGGCGCAGCAGGAAGAAGAACGCGGCGCCCGAGGCGAGAACGGCGTAAGAGAGAACGCTTCCTCGGATCGCGGAGGCGTCGGACAGGCCCTCGACATTGACCGCGCGCAGGGCGAGCCCGCGCAGGAGGGCCCACAGCGTGCGCGCCTGCACGATGGCAAGCGCGGCGCCGAGCGACCAGACGGCCACGAGCGCGCGAAGGGTCCGGTCGGCCCGCGAGGGGTCCGGCGCGTTTTCGAAGTCGTAGAGAAAGCGGAACGTCCACCCCGCCGCCAGTCCCGAGAACAGGAGCACGGGCCAGGCGGTGGCGTCCGCGCCGCCGACGAGTCGGTCCCCCAGGCCTGCCAGCGGAAACAGAAATCCGAAGGCGACGAGACCCCGCTCGCGGCTGCGCGCGCTGAGCACGGCCAGGGCCAGGGCGACGATGAGGATCGGGAGCCGGGCGCGCGAGGCCGGCGGAAAGCCGATCGCGAAGACACCGAGGAACCCCGCGACCGATGCGACCAGGAGCAGCAGCCGGACGCTGCCGCCGGGGCGCCGCGCCGGAAGCTCGTTCACGGGGTCGACCGCGCGGGCCGCGTCATCCGCGGTGGTACTCCTGGAGGGGCGCCACGCTGGTCGCCTCTTCCTGCCGCGAGCGGATTCCCTCGACCGCCGCGGTCGCCGCGGAGAGCGTCGTCAGGCATGGGATCGAGAGCCGCAGGGCGGCGGCCCGGATCGCCGCCTCGTCGAACCGCGAGGCGCTGCCGAGCGGAGTGTTCACGACCATCTGGATTTCGCCGGCCTCCATGCGATCGACCGCGTTGGGACTGCCCTCGTTGACCTTGAACACGCTCTCGGCTTCGACGCCGGCCTCCCTCAGCGCCTCGCTCGTCCCCGCGGTCGCGCACAGCAGGAACCCGAGGTCGCGCAACTCCCGCCCGATCGGGATGAGCGCCGCCTTGTCATACGGATTGACCGTCAGAAACGCCCGTCCCGAAAGCGGAAGCCGGGTCCCCGACGCCTCGCAGGCCTTGGCGAAGGCGTCGCCGAACCGCGGCGAGATCCCCATCACTTCCCCCGTGGACTTCATCTCGGGCCCGAGCAGCACGTCCTCGCCCGGGAACTTTCGGAACGGGAAGACCGGCGCCTTGATGAAGAAATCGACCGGATCGCGCTCGGGCGGGAGTCCCAGCGACGCGAGCGGTCTGCCGGCCGCCAGCAGCGCCGCCGCGCGCGCCATCGGGACGCCGATCGCCTTCGACACGAAGGGAACGGTGCGCGAGGCCCGGGGGTTGGCCTCGAGGACGTAGAGCTTGCCGTGCTGGATCGCGAACTGGATGTTGACGAGGCCCCGAACGGAGAGGCCGACGGCGAGGCGGCGCGTGGCGTCGCGGATCTCCGAGATCAGCGCCGGCGGAATCTTCCAGGGCGGAAGGACCGAGAACGAATCGCCCGAGTGGATTCCCGCCTCCTCGATGTGCTGCTGGATGCCGCCGATCCACGTCTGATGGCCGTCGCAGAGCGCGTCCACGTCGAGCTCCACGGCGTCGTCGAGGAAACGGTCGAGCAGGACCGGGTGCTCGCCGGAGCTGGCGACCGCCGCGTCGACGTAACTGGCCAGCCGGGTCTCGTCGAACACGACCGCCATGGCGCGACCGCCGAGGACATAGGAGGGCCGCACGACGAGCGGGTAGCCGATGCGCCGCGCTGCGTCGACCGCTTCCTCGAGGTTGCGCGCCTCGGCATGCGCGGGGGCCGCGAGGCCGAGCTCGCCGAGGAGCTTGCCAAATCGGCCGCGGTCCTCGGCCATGTCGATGGATTCGGGCGAGGTCCCCCAGATCGGATAACCGGCCGCCTCGAGCGCGCGCGCCAGCTTCAACGGCGTCTGGCCGCCGAACTGCACGAGCACGCCGTCGGGCCGCTCGTTGTCGAGGACCGCCGCGACGTCTTCGAACGTCAGGGGCTCGAAGTAGAGCCGGTCGGACGTGTCGTAGTCCGTCGAGACCGTCTCCGGGTTGCAGTTGACCATGATGGTCTCGAATCCCGCCTCCGTGAGCGCGTAGCAGGCGTGGACGCAGCAGTAGTCGAACTCGATCCCCTGCCCGATGCGGTTGGGCCCGCCGCCGAGGATCACGACCTTGGGCTTTTCGGTGCGGTGCGACTCGTTCTCGTCCTCGTAGGTCGAGTAGAAGTACGGCGTCTCGGCCTCGAACTCGGCCGCGCAGGTGTCGAT
>JANMBR010000282.1:0-15238 GCA_031360505.1 Acidobacteriota bacterium | reverse complement strand
CACGCTGACGCCGAGCAGGACCCTCACTCCCACGATCACCGTGACAGCCACGCGGACGCCCTCGATCACGCCCACGCTCCCGAGCCCCTCGCCGACGAGGACGTTCACGGCGACGATCACGCCAATGGCCACCCTGACGTTCACGCTCACGCCCACCGCGACCCGCACGAACACCCGGACCGCCACTGCGACCCGGACGCCGACGAGCACGCCGACGCCCAACCCGAATCACGTCGTCTTCGTTGGGCCAAGTGGCGGGACCTCATTCGTCGACTCGGTCAGCGGCACTTCATTCACGACGATCACGGTTGGGGAGACGGTCTCGTGGGTATGGCAAGGCAACTTCCACACTTCCACCTCCGGTACCTGCACACCGAATTGCATCCCTGACTCGATGTGGAACTCGGGACAACACAACAGCGGCTTCGTCTTCGATTTCCCGTTCAACACTGTAGGAACGTATTCGTATTACTGCGCCGTCCACGGCCAGATGATGACGGGCGTGATCAACGTCCTTCCCGCGCCTCCGACGCCGACGCCAACGCCCTGATACCTCAATCGGTGTCGTAGGGGCGGGGCTTGCCCCCGCCCGCATCAGCAAACACCACGACAATTGCGGGCGACCCAAGAGCCGCCCCTACGATCGAGCCGGCTACTCTCTGGGCGTCGCGAGGCCCCAGTAGTTCGCCTCAAAGAAGGGCCCGAAATCCTTCTTCGTCATGAACTCCAGGAGGCCTTGCACCTTTTTCGTCGACCCGAACCTCCACCGGAACGACTTTTGGAAGGACTTCAGAAACGTGAAGAACACCTCGTCTCCCAGCTGCCGGTGGAGCGACGCGAGCAGCAGCGGGCCCTTGTCGTAGAGCAGGCCCGTGCGGATCGCGCTCTGGGTCGTGAAATCGTTCCAGTTGACGACACGGTTGGCGAGCGGAATTGGCGCCACGTCATCGGCGTACCGTGCCCTGCCCTTCCAGTGGCCGACGATCATCTTGTACGTCGACTCCCCTTTGCCCGCCTTCATGAAGAGGGCCGCCGAATACTCGGCGAAGGACTCCGACAGCCACTGCTCCTCGTCGCTCGGCATCTTGATGGCGTATCCCCAGTACTGGTGCGCAATCTCGTGGGCGAAGCGCTCGTTGACGCCGCCCGAGTAAATCTGGCTCATGAGGTCGTCGAGCGGATTGAACGCCTCCTTCGTGATGAACATGACGCCGGGCGGCGCCTGGCCGAAGCCGAAGTCGTTGATCTCGATGATGTTGAACTCGGAAAACGGGAAGGCCCCGAGGAACCCCGTGTAGAACTGGATGATCGTCGCGGTCAGGTCCGTGAGCTGCTTGACGGCCCGGTCGTTCTTCAGGGCGTAGGTCGCCACACGGATCGTCACGCCCTCGCGCACCTCCTCCTTGAAGGTGTAGTCGCCCGCCAGGATCACCGCGAACATCACCGGGTTGTCCTCGCGCGTCTCGAGCACGTTGTCGTCGCCTTCGACGGCCCGGCGGATCGTCCTGCCCGTCGCAAACGGAAGGAACGGCTTCCTGACCCGCACGACGGAGTGGAACGAGTAGAACTGCTCGCAGAGCGCGGGCTGAGGAAACCACGACCACACCCCGAGCTCCCAGTAGCTGTCTCCTCCCGGATGCACGAGGAAGTCGCCGTCGAGCTCGAACCGCACCTTCACCGGCTTGTCCGGAGGCGCGGCATCCCTCAGCTGGATCACCAGCTCGTCCCGGTCGTGGGCGAAGGCGAGATCGCGGCCGGCCTCGTCGGTCACCTTGCGCACGTGCTCCGACCGCGTCGTCACGTGCGCCCCGAAGGTCGTGTACACGGTCGAGTCGAGGTCGAAGCGAAAGACACTCTGCGGATTCTTCTGGGGCACCAGCGTCTCGACGACGGTGAGCTTCACGTCCTTGCCGTCGGAGGCCGCCACCTCCACGTCCACGTCCGAAAGGATGAAGCGGGGTTGCGGCGGGTCCCGGCGGTCCCAGCCGGTCTTCTGATCGGACAGGCGCACCGCCCAGAGCGCGTCCTTGAACTTCACTTCGTTCGAGTTGCGGGACCGCAGCACGTTCAGCCATTCGGAGGGGTTCAACATACCGTCGCCGACGTAGATGAGAGGATCGGAGCCGCCCTCCAGCTCCACCCAGACGTACGCCGCGGCCGGGGCGTCGAATCGCTGCATCGCGAAGCCGAAAGAGCGCGGCGAGCCGAGGCGCCCGCGGAACGTCGCCTGGTGCGCCTGAAAGCTGGCGGTCAGGGGCTGCGGGGCCAGACCCGGCAGCTCCGGGATGGGGGCGCCCGCCGCGAGCCAGAGGAGCTTCGTGAACTTGTCCTTCAACCGGACACCTTGGTCGGACTTATCCACCTTCAGGCCCGAGGATTTCCTGGCGACGTAGGAGACGACCGGCGCCTCGATCGCGTCCACCGACGCGTACTCCATCGTCCCGCTGCCGTCGAAGAAGATGCCGACGACGTCCGCGCCGGCCTTGACGAAGGAGGCGCGGCCGGCGGCCAGGACGCACTCGAAATGGCCCGACTTCAGCTTCATGTTGGTGACCGGCGCCGACTCGATGGCGAGCTGGAGCTTTTCGAAACCCTCCACGGTCTGGACCAGGCCGGGCGAGGCGGCCTGTTCCGCAGCGCCGCAGGCGGCCAGGCAGCCCCAGAGGACCAGCGCGAACGATCTGAGCTTCAACATCCGTACTCCAATTCGGCATTCGCCGAGGATTTCTGGCTGCTGCTTTGCTGTCGAGCTCGGGGAAAACTGCGACAGATTCTACGCCTACAATGTTCCTGCGGGAGCAAGGCAGCGAAGTGCCCATTACATTCCTGGTCGATGCGCCACGAAGGCGGATACGGACGACCGTCGAGGGTTCCGTGACGGTCGACGAAGTCGGGACGCACTTCGAAACGCTCGTGCACGACCAGGTCATCGCCTACGGTGACTTCATCGACGCGCAGAAGGCAAAAGGCCCCGGCTGGTTTTCGGCGGACGTGCGCAGGGCGGCGGAACTGGTGCGCAACCTTCGCGGCGACCGCGCCCTCGGGCCGCGCGCCGTCCTCGTCTCGAGCTCGGCCGCCTTCGGCATGGTACGCATGCTCTCCGTCCTGCTGACCCCCTGGATGACGATGGAGGTCTTCCGCGACGAGGACTCGGCCAACGAGTGGCTGGACCTCGTGTCGCCGCCCGGACCGGCGTAGCGAGCGCGCCGGTGTGCCGGCGTACCGGATATTCTTGTCGCGCGGAGCGCTTGGAACCAACGCTCGCGATGGAGGAGCCCGATGACCTGGATCAAGACCGTCCCCTACTCCGAGGCGGACGAGAAGCTACGCGACGCCATCGATCGTCAGCGCGCCCTGTATCCGCCCGAGTACGGGCAGCCGACCGGAGTCACGAACGAAGCCGGCAGCATCGTCGCGTCGCACTCGCTGATCCCCGACGCGAGCTTCCACGCCTTCGCGACGTTCGGCGCCCTGATGTCTCCCGACCTGCCGCTCACCCGCCGGCAGCACGAGATGATCACGACAGTCGTCTCGGTGACCAACCGGTGCCACTCTTGAATCGAGTCTCACGCAGAGTTTCTGCGTCGGGTCACATTGGATGAGGAGCTGGTCGCGGCCATCCGGCGCGACTACAAGACCGCGCCGATCGACGAGCGGGACCGCGTCATGCTCGACTTCGTCGCAGAGCTGACCCGGGACGCCACGCGCATCACACCGGAGCACCACGCACGACTGCGCGCGGTCGGCTTCGATGACCGGGGCATCCTCCAGATCACGCTGATCGCGTCCTGGTTCAACTACATCAACCGGGTGGCCGACGCACTCGGCGTGGGACGGGGACCGGCGCACTCCTAGGGCAGGTGGAACGCTCGCGTCAGGAGGATCGCCATCTGCCCCCTGCTGACGGGACCCGACGGGCAGAAGAGCGGGGGGAAGGTCAGGCAACCGCTCGTCACGCGCTCGTCGGCGAGCTGCTCGATCCAGTTCGCGAACGGGCCCGGACACGGCACGTCGCCGAAATCGCCGCTGCAGGCCGGCGGTTGAAATCCCGTTCCGTGCTCGATCTTTAGGAGAAACACGGCCATCTGCTCGCGAACCACCGTCAGGTTGGGGCAGTAGTTGCCGCCGCCGCAGCCGCCGGTGATGCCCTCCGCGAAGAGCCGCTCGACCCAGTTCGCAAAGGCGCTCGGGCACGTGACATCGGCGAAGATGCCGGCGCAGGCCGGGGGCACGTAGGCCGCGCCATGCTCCGCCTTCAGCAGAAACACGGCGGCCTGCGCGCGAGTGACCGGGCCCGCCGGGCAGTAGTTGCCGCCGCCGCAGCCCGCGCTGATCCCGTAACGCACCATCCGCTCGACGTCGTCGTGGAGCACGCTCGACCGGGACACGTCGAGAAAGTCGGCGAAATACGCGCTGCGCAGGATCGGGCCCGGCGAACCCGGATTGCCGACCACGACGTCGTTGAGCGAGCCGGGGAGAAGCGCGGGCGACAATCCGTCGACCTCGGTGACGTCTTGGAACACTCCCGCCGCGTCCTGGCCCCCGACGGAGAGCGTTGCGGATGGCAAGAACCCGGCTCCATTGACCCGGATGATCTCGCCGCCGGAAGCCGGGCCGGAAGCGGGGCCGATCCGCGTGACGGCGGAGCCGGCGATGATGACGCGATATACGAAGCCGTTCGTCCCGTAGAGGTGACCGTCCGCGGCCTGCATCAACGGCGTGCCCGGGTACGGGGTCGCGTTGTCGAACTCATGAAGCGTGGTCAGCAGTCCGGTCCCGTCGATCCGGAAGATCGTCCCGCCGTTGGGGAAACCGTCGCTCCTCGTACCGGCGAACGTCGTGCCGTAGAGGTTCCCGTCCGAAACCTGGAGAAGCGCCGCCGCGGGGTTGGATCCGTCGGTCCCGATGAACGTGTGGATCGTCTGGAGGACGCCGGAAAGCGAAATCCGGAAGACGGTCCCCAATCCGTTGGCGCCGTCGAACGTGGTCCCGTAGAGATTCCCATCGGAGGCCTGGATGAGCGGCGCAACCGGATGCGAGCCGTCGCTGCCGTCGAACGAGTGGATGGCGCTGATCTGGCCCGCGGCGGTCATCCGGTAGACGGTCCCGAGATTCACGGCTCCGCCAAACTGCGCGGTGCCGTAGAAATTGCCGTCGCTCGCCTGGATGAGTGACGCCATCGGCGTTGCGCCCGCGTCCGCGGTGAAGTTGGAGAACGTCGTCACGTCCCCCGATGCGTTCACCCGGAAGACGGTCCCGAACCCGAGGCCGCCGGCCGGCGTCGTCCCGTACAGCTTCCCGTCGGATGCCTGGATCATCGAGGACGGGGCGTTCCCGACCGCATAGATGTGAAGCGTCGTGAAGACACCTGCCGGCGTGAGGCGGAAGACGGTTCCTCGCGAGCCATACGTGCCGGTCGTCCCATAGAGATTGCCGTCGGCCGCCCGAAGCAGGCCGGCGGTGGGATACCCGCCGAGATCCGCCGGAGCGAAGCCATGAAGCGTGACGACACTGCCGGCGGTGTTCAGCCGGAAAACGGCGCCCTGCCCGTACAGCCCGCCGACGGCGTTGGTGCCATAGAGAAATCCGTCCGGCGCCTGGATGAGACCGGCGAGCGACCGTTGGCCGTCCACGGACGTGAAGTCGTGGAGCTTCGAGAATGCGCCCGCGGAGTCCACCGAGAAGACGGTGCCGAGTTGCGTGTCTCCGCCCGCGAGCGCGGTGCCGTAGAACCTGCCGTTTGCTCCCCGAATCACTCCGGACTTCGCCTGCTGACCGTCGCTGACACCTAGCGCGTGCAGAATCGTCATCGTCCCCGCGGTATCGATCCGAAACACGGTGTTCTGCGTGGTTCCGTAGAAGAAACCATCCGGAGCCTCGACGAGCGGCCCTTCCGGGTGGTCCCCGTCCCAGCCGCCGAACATGTGCAGGTTGGTGATGGCGCCGTTGGTATCCATCCGGAAAGCGACACCATGGCTGGCGTCTCCCGCGGAGGACGCCGTCGTGTAGAGCAAGCCGTCGGACCCCTGGACGAACGCCGCGTTGAGGTTCGCGCCTTCGTGGAAACCGCTGAAGCTGTGCAGCGACGTCAGGACTCCGGAGGGGGTGAGCCGGAAAGCGGTGCCGCCGTCGAAGTCTCCACCGAAGCTCGTCGTTCCATAGAAGTTGCCGTCAGCCGCATGCAGGAGGCCGGCCCTGGGGTATGCGCCGTCCGTCCCGCTGAACTGGTGAATGATCGTGAAGGTGCCGTCGCCGTCGATCCGGAAGGCGGTGCCGTAGCCGCCCGTCCCCCCGCCGACCGTCGTCCCGTATAAGGCGCCATCCACCTGGATCAGGGCGCAGAAAGGGTTGCCGCCGTGTTCGTAGTCGAACTCATGAAGGGTGACGACGTTTCCAGAGGCATCCATCCGAAACACCGTCCCCCCGTAAGACGCCCCCCCGCTTGCCGTCGTTCCATAGAAATACCCGTCGGCGGCCTGAAGCAGGGATGCGGAGGGCGCGGCGCCGTCGAACCCGTTGAAATAGTGCAGCACGCCGAAGTTGCCCGCGGCGTCCATCCGGAAGACGGTCCCGTAATCCTGCGGTCCGCCTGCGCTCGTCGTTCCGTAAACATAGCCGTCGGCTCCCTGCACGAGACCGCCATTGGGATGGCCGCCGACGCGAAAATTCTGCACGATTTCGAAAGTCTGCGCGCTGGCCTGTTTCGTCCCCGCGGCAGCAACGAGGCCGACGGCAAGAGCCAGGGCTGCCCGCCATCCTGAGTGAAACATGAGCATCCATTGTACGTCCCGGGCCGCCCTCCCGTCCGGTCGGCGCAGCCGGCCTGCTCAACTTTGGCCTCCTGCCCTGGGCTGTGATACGAGACGCCCATGAAACAGCTCCTTCGCCGCACCCTGCCAGCGCTCATCGCCATTGGCGCCCTCGCCGGATTGGGCCCGGTCGGCGTCGGCCTCGCCCAGGACACGGGAGCCCCGCCCGACACCGCCCTGGCATACGACGGCGACGCCGAGTGGCCGCGCGTCATCGAGGACGGCGGCACCACCTTCACCGTCTACCAGCCGCAGATCGACAAGTTCGACTCCACGATCCTCGAGGCGCGCGCCGCCGTGCAGGTCGAGGCGACCGTGGACGACAAGAAGCAGACGACCTACGGCGTCATCTGGATCACGGCGAACACCTTCATCGACAAGGAAGCCGGCCTCGTCCAGCTCGACGACATCCAGATCACGAGGGCCAATTTCCCGACGGCGGGCGACAAGGCCGAGCAGTACCTCGAGGTTTTCCGCCGCAACGTGGAACCGGGACGCACGTTTTCGCTCGCGCGCATCGAGGCCAACCTCGCCATCGCCCAGGCCGACAAGAAGGGCAACGCGGTCCCCCTTCAGAACGATCCGCCGCGGATCTACTACCGCACCTCGCCCGCGATCCTGATCATGATCGACGGTGACCCGGTCCTGCGCGATGTGAAGGACGCAGGACTGCAGCGGGTGCTCAACTCCCGCAGCCTGATCTTGAAGGACGCCGGCGGCTTCTACACGCCGATCGGCGACCGCTGGGTCACGGCGAGCGCGGTGACGGGCCCCTGGCGGCTCGCGACCGAAGTCCCCCAGACTGCCCAGGGGATCCGGGACTCGCTCGCGAAGGACGAGAACCAGTCCCAGGCGGATCTGCTCGAGGACCCGGGCGAGGACGTCACGGCGTTGCTCGCGAAGGGCCGGATCCCGGACATCATCGTCAGCACGACCCCGGCGGAGCTCGTCGTCACCGACGGCGCCCCCGACATGAAGCCGATCTCGGGGACGCAACTGCTCTATGTCGCCAACACCACCGGCGACATCCTGCTCGATCTCAACGACCAGAGCTACTACGTGCCCCTGACGGGCCGCTGGTTCCGATCGAAGTCGCTCGACGGCCCGTGGCAGTTCGTGGATGGCGACGCCCTGCCGAAGGACTTTGCGAAGATCCCCCAGAGCAACCCGAAGTCCAACGTCCTCGCGACGGTCCCCGGCACTCCCGCCGCGCAGGAAGCCGTCATCGCGAACAGCATCCCGCAGACCGCCGAGGTCAACCGCGCGGACGCGAAGTTCGAGTCGAGCTACGACGGCGAGCCGAGGTTCGAGGCCGTGCCCGACACCGAGTTGCAGTACGCCGCCAACACGCCGACCCCGGTCATCCGCGTGGACCCGACGACGTACTACGCAGTGCAGGGCGGCGTGTGGTTCATGGGCGGCTCGCCTTTCGGCCCCTGGATCGTGGCCACTGCCGTGCCGCCGGTCATCTACTCCATCCCGACGGCCTCGCCCATCCACTACGTGACCTACGTGCGGATCTATCGCTACAGCCCGACGGTCGTCTGGGTTGGATACACGCCGGGGTACCTCGGCACCTGCTACTCGCCGTGGGGAACGGTCGTCTACGGCACCGGATGGAACTACCGGCCGTGGATCGGAAACTACTGGTACGGCGCGCCGATGACCTGGGGCTTCGGTGTCGGCATCAGCTGGAACCAGTGGAGCGGCTGGAACGTCGGCTTCGGCTGGGGCGGGTATCGCCCGATCTATCGCCCCTACTGGGGCCCGTACTACGGCTGGCAACGGCCGCCCGCGTATTACCGACCCGGATATGGGCGTCCTCCTGTTCCGGGTTACGCGCGTCCGACTCCCTATGGCCGGCCGCCGGGAATGAGCATCACGAACGTCAACGTCTACAACCGCCCGGGCATCGCTCGGCCCGGGGTCAAGCCGGCCGTGCGGCCGGCGCCGCAGCCAGCGGTGCGCCCGGCAACGCGACCGGCTCCGGGCACCATCGGCGGGCCGGGCACGACACGACCTGCGCCCAAGCCGGCCCCGGGGACGACGGGACCCTCGACGCGACCGGCCACGCGGCCCGCGCCCTCGCGCCCCGACAACGTCTACGCCGGCAAGGACGGCAATGTCTACCGGCCGAAACCCGGAGGCAGCGGGTGGGAAACGAACGACAAGGGCAAGTGGAAGCCCGTGCAGCCGCAGACGCGCCCCGCTCCGACGACACAGCCGCAAACGCGACCGGCGCCCCAGCAGCAGCCGCAGAAGCCGCAGCCGCCTCAAGCGCGTCCGGCGCCGCAGCCGAGCCGGCCCTCCGTCGATCCGGGTACGCTCAACCAGCTTTCGCGCGACCAGAAGGGCCGCGACATGGGCAACTACCGCTCGAGCCCACAGCCTCAGCCGAGGCCGGCTCCACCTCCGCAATCAAAGCCCGCTCCGCAGTCCCGCCCGGCTCCGCAGTCGAAGCCCCAGCAGCAACCGAAGAAACCGAGCTAAAGCAGAGAGATGGGAAGAGGCTTCCTCGTCCGACTCATTGCGGCGGCGGCGCTGCTCCTGGCGACGTACAACCCGGAAGGCCGCTCGTACTTCCACTGGCTCGCCGCGGACAACTGGACGATCACCCCGCTCAAGGCCTTTGCCGGCGTGTGCCTGCTCGTCGGATGGGTCTTCCTTCTGCGCGCGACGGTTCGGTCGCTCGGAGCGCTCGGCACCATGCTTGCGTGCGCATTCTTCGGAACGCTCATCTGGCTGATCGTGTCGTGGGCGCACCTGGAGCCGCGGACGAGCCGCGGAATGACCTACCTGATCATGGCCGGGCTCGCGGCGGTGCTCGCTACCGGCTCGGCCTGGTCCATCGTGCGGCGGCGACTCACCGGACAGGTGGACGTCGAGGAACAGAAAACCTAGGCGTTCGAACAGGAGGATCCATGCTCAAAGGTTTTCGCGACTTCATCGCCCGGGGCAACGTCCTCGACCTCGCGGTCGGCGTCATCATCGGCGCCGCTTTTGGCGGGATCGTGGACTCGCTCGTCAAGGACCTGATCACGCCGCTCATCGGGCTGATCGGCGGCACTCCCGACTTTTCGACGATGAAGATCGGGCCCGTCGGTCTGGGCAACTTCATCAACGCCGTGATCGCATTCCTTCTCAAGGCAGCCGGCCTCTACTTTCTGATCATCGTCCCGTTCAACCGCTTCGCGTCGAGGATGGCCGCAGCGGCGCCGCCTCCGTCGCCCTCGGAGACATACCTCAAGGAAATCCGAGACTCGCTCGCGAAGAGATAGACCCCGTGCGACGGATCCTGGCGCTCGGTCTGGCGCTGACCTTGACGGCGTGCGCCGCCGGGCAGAAGCCCCCGGCCTCGCCGCAGCCGCCCTCGCCCACACTCGCCCCATCCGCCGAGCCCGCACCGACGCCGGGACCGTTCGTGGCGCCCCCCCCTCCAGTGGAGGAAAAGCCCATGGCGTCCATCTCCGGCACGGTGACTTACCGCCTCCGGATCGCCCTGACGCCGGAGGCCGAGGTCCAGATCGAGCTGCGGGATGTCTCGCGACAGGACATCGAGGCGCTTCTCATCGCCAAGCGCGTGATCGAGAAGCCCGGGCAGGTCCCGATCGCGTTCTCACTCGAGTACGACCCGTCGCTCATCGAGCCGGGCCACACGTACGCCGTGTCCGCTCGCATCACCGACCGGGGACAGCTGCAGTTCGTGACGGATACGCGGGTTGCGGTGCTCGGAGCGGCCACGGCGGCGGCGGTCGAGATCGTCGTGGTACCGGTGCGCTAGGCGGTGCCTTCCTCTCGGTGTCGTACGGGCGGGGCTTGCCCCGCCCGGGTAACCGGCACCAACATCAGCGGGCGGCCGCAAGGGCTGCCTCGACGACACCACCGGAGCCTGTCGCAGCGTTCAGCTCGAGAAACTGATCCCCATCGCGTCGAGCACTTTCAACATCAGTCCCGGCTTCGCGCCCGCGTCCACCCTCCGCAGCGACCGAGTCACGGCGGACACCGCCAGTCGCCTTAACGGCTCCGGCGGAAACGGAAACGGCTTTCGCTTGACCATCGACAGGTCCAGCAGCGGGCTCTTCCGGTCGAGCGCAAGATGCGCGAGGATTTTTCCAGCGACGCGAGTCGAGCCAATCCCGTGGCCCGTGTATCCCAGCCCGTACGACAACCTCCCCGCGATCGTCCCGAAGAACGGCGTCAGGCGCGTGGTCGAGGCGATCGGTCCGCCCCAGGCGAAGGGAAACTCGAGGTTCGAGAGCTGCGGAAAATGCCGCCGGAAGCTCGCGCGAAGGTCCGCGTAGTGTTTCGTCGAGTGGTCGCACGAGGCATCCACGCGGTTGCCCGGGTAGTACGCGGCCTCACTCGTGCCCCAGAGAATCCGGTCGTCGGCCGTCAACCGGTAGTAGTTGAAGAAAGTCCGCGCGTCGACGATCCCCTGCCGGCCCTTCCACCCGATCGTGGCGCGCTGCTCGGCAGTGAGCGGCTCGCTCACCAGGATGTAGTCGTACAGCGGCAGGAACCGGATCGCGAGGCCCGGGAAGAGCTGGTGGGAATACGCATTCGTCGCGAGGACCACGCGCCGGGCGCGCACGTTTCCGCCCGTCGTTTCGACGACGACACGGTCGGCCGGAAACCGAAACCCGCTCACCGCCGCGCCCTCGTAGACACTCACCCCGCGCCGGGACGCCTGCGCCTTCAATCCCTCGACGAGCCGCACCGGATCGACCAGGGCGTTGCGCGGGGCAGCGATCGCCCCCAGATAGAGCGGGCTCGCGAGCTCGGCGCGCGTTTCATCCCGCGAGAGAATCCTCCATCCCTCAGATCCCACGCGCTCGGCGGCCAGGAGGGAGTCTTCGAGCGACGCGACGTGCGCCGGCGTGAGCGCCACGTTGAGCTGCCCCGGCCGCTCGAAGCCGGCGTCGATCGAGTGCCCGCGCAGGAACCGCTCCATCTCGTCCAGGTTCTCGCGGCCGATGCGCGCGAGCTCGCGGGCCTCGTCAAGCCCGAAGTGCGCGATCGCAAGCTCGTGCGAGTGGTCGATCGTCTCGCCGACGATGCCGGCATTGCGCCCGCTCGCTCCGTATCCGGCCACGCTCTTCTCGATGACGCAGACCGAGAACGCGGGCTCGAGCTCTTTGAGGAAGAGCGCGGTCCAGAGCCCCGTGAATCCTGCTCCGACGACGGCCACATCCGCCTCGGCATCGCCCGCGAGCGCGATCGTCTCCTGCGGCGGCCGCGCGGCCATCCAGTAGCAGGACTGCTCGATCGAGAGAGATGGGTTGACGCTCACGCGATCACCACCGGGTGCCGTAGGGGCGGCCCTTGCGGCCGCCCGCGGGCGGGGACGAGCCCCGCCCCTACGTCGTTTTGGAGACCTCCTGGAGCGAGGACTCGAGGGCGTTCAGGAACCGGTCGAGCTCCGGGTAGGTGATGACGAGGGGCGGCTCGACGCGGAGCACCTGGGCGTTGATGTAAGTCCCCGAGATCAAGATCCCGCGCCCAAAGAGAGCCTTGGCAACCGCGTAACCGAGGTCGTGGCTCGTGAACTCCATGCCGAGCATCAAGCCGCGGCCGCGGGCGCCCTGCATGACCTTCGGGTACTTGTTGGCCAGCTCGTTCAAGCGCGGGATCAGATACTCGCCCTTCTCGCCCGCCTGCTTCGGAAGGTCTTCCTCGAGCAGCACGTTGATCGTCGCGATTGCCGCCGCGCAACACACGGGGTTGCCGCCAAAAGTCGTCGTGTGGAGGAACGGGTTGTCGATGTAGCGCTCCCAGGTCTTCGCCGTGCCGACGCACGCGCCGATCGGCATGACGCCGCCGCCGAAGCCCTTGCCGAGCGCCATCAGGTCCGGAACGACGCCGTCGTGCTCGCAGCAGAACATCTTGCCGCTGCGCCCCATCCCGCTCTGGACCTCGTCGAACACGAGCACGGCGCCGTACTTGTCGCAGATCTCCCGCGCGGCGGCGAGGTAGCCCGGGGGCGCCACGTTGATCCCGCCCTCGCCCTGGATCGGCTCGATGACGACCGCCGCGACCTTGTCGCCCGAGAAATCTCCGCTCGCGACGATCATCCGCAGCGCATCCACGTCGCCGAAGGGCACGTGTGTCCAGCGCTTCAACGGCAGGAACGGCTCGCGGAACACCGCCTTCGACGTGCCGCCGAGCGAGCCGAGCGACTTGCCGTGGAACGCGCCGAGCATTCCCACGAAGTGGTGCCGGCCGGTCGTCAGGATCGCCATCTTCAAGCACGCCTCGATGGACTCGGTGCCGGAGTTGGTGAAGAACGAGTACTGGAGGTCCCCCGGCGTGACCATCGCCACGAGGTGCGCGAGGTACGTGCGCAGCGGATCGATCAGCTCCTGCGAGTGGATCGCCTGGCGGTCGAGCTGCTCCTTGACGGCCTTCAGGACCTTCGGGTGCCGGTGCCCGGTGACGTAGATGCCGAAGCCCCCGAGCATGTCGAGGAACTCCTTGCCCTTGATGTCGTGGAAGACCGAGCCTTCGTCCTGCCATTCGACCGCCGTGTAATCCGTCGAGACGGACTTGCGGTACTCCAGGAAGGTCGGATTGACGTAGTCGGTCCAGTAGCGCACCGACTCGGAAATGACGCGGTCCTGCTCCGGAGGCGTCAGGCTCTTCTTGCCGATCAGGTCGAGGACGTACGCAGATTCCTCGCGAGCGCCTTTGAGGTTCTGAGACATTGGGTCTTCTCCTGCGTTGGATTGTCGGGCAGCATCGCGCGCCCGACGCGACATCCTAACCCAACAAGGAGACTCGTCCACCTCGACGCGCGCAGCCGCGTCGGTGGCCGCGACGGCACCTCATGGCGGTCTCTTCCGGGGGATCAGCAGGACGCCGATCACGATCGTCACGATCGTCTCGCCACCGAGAATGAGCGCTTCCCTCAACGGATCCTGGGAAGTCGGCGACGGGACGAAGAAGAGCACGCAGGCCCCGAAGATGTAGAGAGTGCAGACCCACGCCGCCGTGGCCGCTGCAACGCGGCCGCCGGGAAGGCGGTAGGGGCGCGGCTGGTCGGGTTGCCGCCGGCGCAGGACGAGAAAGGCCGGGAAGACCAGGAGGTAACAGAGGAGCAGACAGAGCGCCGTCAGCCGAAACGTCATCCAGAAGACGTTCGACTGGCTGTTCGACAGGAGCGCGCCACCGACGAGGATGCCGGTCGACACGAAACCCATCGCGACGAATGCGAGGTGCGGCGTCTTGAAGCGTGGGTGGAGCCGGCCGAGGACCGCCGGGAGCATCCCCTCCTCGGCCGCGACGGCCGCGACGCGGTTCGAGCCGAGGCTCCACGTCACGACGTTGGCGATGCACGCGTACAGGAACCCGATTCCGAGACAGAACACCGCGACGTCGCCCGCGCGGCCCCACTGCTTTCCGAGGACGGCGAGCGCGTCCCAGGTGCCGGTCACGATCGAGAGCTTTCCGACCGGCACCGCGAAGAGGATTCCGCCGATGGCGAAAGAGTAAAGGATCGCAATCAGCGCTCCCGACCAGAGGATCACGCTCGGGACGTCGCGCTTCGGGTTTCTCATCTCCCCACCGGCGGAGCTCATGAGCTCAAAGCCGAAGGTCGAGTAGAGCAGGGCCGGAAGATATGCGAGGCTGTCGTTCCACTTCGGAATGAAGCTCGACAGGGAGAAGTCGTTCGACGCCGGCCGCCCTCGGAAAAGCGCCGAGAGCCCCAGAACGCCCAGGGCAAGGAAGATGAGGGCCTTCACCACGGCGCCGACATTGGGAAGCCACTTCGAGACCTCGAGCCGGACGATGCCCACGCCGACCGTGAGCCAGGTCAGCACGATCGCGATCCCGGCTTCCTGCCAGGTCGAGTGGGTCTTCAGGAAGATCTGGCCGAACGTCCCGGCGAAAATCAGGTAGACCGACGGGATCCAGTAGGCGTTGTTGATCCAGTACATCCACGCCACCATCGAGCCCCACCGGGGCCCGAACGCCTCCCGGACCCAGACATAGACGCCGCCCTCTCCCGGCCACGCCGAGCCCAGCTCGGCCGTGATCAAGCCATAGGGGATGAAGAAGACCGTCATCGTGATGGCCCACCAGGAAAACCAGGCGGCCCCCATCGCGGCGGACGAGGCCAGGGTGTCGATCGTCAGAATGGCGCAGACGGTGAAGAGGACCAAGTCCCATCGCCCGAGTACGCGCTCGAGGACCGGGGCGGAGTTTTCCGTCGGCGCCGGCGGATGCATGAAGTTGGACCATCCTACCGCAAATGACGCTGCCACAGTCACTTCGAGCCGAGTCTGGCGGCATTCCGAGGCCCCGTGGTAGGCTCTCTCCTCTTCGCTTCACCCGACCCGGAAGCTTCAAATCATGTCTTCGATCAGCCTCAAAACCGCCCTTCCGGGGCCCCGCTCCCTCGAGCTTGGGGCCCGGCGAGATGCCGCCGTTCC
>JANMBR010000280.1:0-2633 GCA_031360505.1 Acidobacteriota bacterium | reverse complement strand
GCCCGCGGCCACCGGCACCATCTTCGGCGACGTCCCCCTCGGCGCCTTCGCCGACGCCTGGATCGAGGAGCTCTACAACCGCGTTGTCACCGGCGGCTGCCAGGCCTCACCGCTGATGTACTGCCCCGACAAACCCAACATGCGCGGGCAGATGGCGGTGTTCCTCACCAAGACCTTCGGCCTCCAGTAAGGACGCTCGGGCTTCGGTAACATTCGAGTCCAGGAGGGACACCTCATGCGCTCGAAAATCCTGGCAGCGATCATGGCGGCCGCTCTCATCGGCGCCGCGAAACCCGACCCTGGATGGGACCGGCTGAAATCGCTCGTGGGATCCTAGAAGGGCACGGCGGAGGGCCAGCCAGTCTCGGTCACCTACGCGCTCGTCTCCAACGGTACGACACTCATGGAGACCCTGGACGGCGGCCACGACTCGACGATGATCACCATGTACACGCCCGACGGCGCGACACTCCTGGCCACGCACTACTGCTCTGCGGGCAATCAGCCGCGGATGCGCGCCGCGGGTTCCCCCGACGGCAAGAGCCTCGCCTTCGAGTTCGTGGACGCGGCGAACGTGGCGGGCTCGACCGGCGAGGTCATGCGGCGCCTGGTCGTCACCTTCGTCGACTCCGACCACTTCCGCCAGGCGTGGACTTCGCGCGGCGCAGACGGCAAGGAGCTCACGAGCGTGTTCGATTACACGCGAGTGAAGTGACGGGCCGCATTTCCCCCCTCACCCTGGCCCTCTCCCCCCTTCGGGGGGCGAGGGAACTCTCAAAGCGGGGTGAGGGGCGCCCTAGTACCCAGCCGCCCGATACACCTCTTTGCCCTCGAGCAGCGTCGAAAGCACCTTCGCTTCGTGAATCTGCGACGCCGGGATCTCGAAGAGGTTCCGGTCCAGCACGATCAGGTCGGCGGCCTTGCCAACTTCGATCGACCCGGTTTCCTTCTCGCTGAAGTCGAGGTACGCCCCTCCGACCGTATAGCCCGCGATGGCCTCGGGCAGCGCAATCTGTTCCTGCGGCAGCCAGGCCGGCCCCGGGCCCTTGAACGGCTCGCGGTGCGTGACCGCGACCTCGATGCCGTCGAGCGGGTTCATGGACGACACACTCCAGTCGCTGCCGAACGCCGTCACGCCACCGGCGGCGACGACGCTCGCGATCGGGTAGAGCCAGCGCGAGCGCTCGGGACCGAGCTCGGGCTCGGTCAGCTCGGTGATGTACTTGTCGCCGTTGGCCCAGAAGGGCTGGAAGTTCGCGACGACGCCGAGTCGCCGGAAGCGCGGGATGTCCGGCGGCTCGATCAGCTCGAGGTGTGCGACGTGGTGGCGCGCGTCGCGCCGGCCGTTCGCCTTCTGAGCCGCCTCGAGCGCGTCGAGGGAGTCCCGAATGCCCCGGTCGCCGATCGCGTGGATGTGGATCTGGAAGCCCTCCTTGTCGAGCGCGGCGGCGAGGGCCTGGAGGTCCGCGGGCTTCAAGTTCGCCTTGCCCCGGTCGTCGCCGAACCCGATGTACGGCTCGAGCACCGCCGCCGTTCGTGTCTCGAGGACGCCGTCCGCGAAGATCTTGACGCCGTCCGCGCGCAGGCGTTTGCCGCGGTACTTGCTCCGCAGGGCCCTCAGGCGCGGCAGCTCGGCGACGCCCTTCTCCGTGTCCACGTAGATCGACGCGTTCACGCGCGCGGTGAGCGAGCCGGCGGCGTCGGCGTCCGCGTACGCCTCGAGCTCCTCCTCTGAGGCGCTCGCTTCCTGGAGCGATGTCAGGCCGAACCCGTTGGCGATCTGGAGCGCCCTCTTCAGTCCTGCCGCGTAGTCCGCCGCCGTGTGTTTCGGCAAGTGTTTCGACACCAGGCCCACGGCATCCTCGCGCAGGGCGCCCGAGGGCTCTCCCGTCTTCGAATCGCGCTCGATGCGCCCGAGCGGCGGGTCGGGGGTGGCCTTCGTGATCCCCCCGATCGCGAGCGCCCTGGAGTTGGCCCACGCCGAGTGGCCGTCGCTCGCGTCGAGCAGGACGGGCTGATTCGGAACGACCTTGTCGAGCAGCGCCTTCGACGGATTGCCTTCCGGAAAGAGCGTGAGGTCCCAGCCGCCCCCGCGGATCCACTTCGCCTCCGGATGCGCGGCGGCGTAGGCGCCGACGGCCTGGAGAACCTCCTCCGCCGTCGCGAGGCCGTGCAGGTCACACTCGAGGGCCTCCATTCCGCCGGAGATCGGGTGCACGTGGGAATCGTGGAATGCGGGAAGCAGCATCTTGCCGCGGAGATCCACGACTTTCGTCGCCGGCCCGATCCACGGCTTCGCGGCCGCGCCCGTTCCGACGAAGACGATCCTCCCGCCCGAGACGGCCACGGCCTCGGCCCAGCTGCGCGCGCCGTCCACCGTGTAGACCGCGCCGTTGATGAACACGAGGTCCGCCGGCGCGGGCGCGCCGGATGCCGCGCTGAGCGACGACAGGACGAGGCAAACCGCGATGAGAATCCGGCGCATCAGGCCCCCTTCTTGCTCTTCTTTGACTCTTGCTCGATGCGCTTCCTGAATTCGTCCACGAGGTCGTTCGGAATCGTGATCGCGAGGTTGTACTGCGCGATCTTCCAGCCCGCGTTCGTCGCGACGAGGACCCCGGAGCCCCGGCACG
>JANMBR010000379.1:0-14121 GCA_031360505.1 Acidobacteriota bacterium | reverse complement strand
GATCCGCCGGATCTCCGACATCGTGAGGCCGGCGACGACATCCGCTCCACCGGAAAAGCCGGCGAGCTAACGCCCAACAGCGCGCGGCCGTTCGGGGACGAGGCGCGGCGCTGGCCGCGGCAGCAAGCCCGCGAAGAGCCTGCGAAACCCCGATCGCAGCGCTGGGCGCTCGCCCAGGCCCCGCAGCGGCGCGGTGCCGTCCCCCCACCAGAACGCCGCCAGGTTCGCGATGTCCGGCCAGAACTCCCGGTACACGGCGAGCTGCCGGTAAGCCAGGTCGGCCCCGACCGGGTACCCATCCTGCTCGAAGCCCTGCAGCACCGGAAGTACCGCCTTGCCGGAGGGTATCCGCGGCTCCAGTAGACCGAGCAGGTACGCGAGGCGCTCCTCCCATGGATCGTCCTCTCCCTGAGGACCGAGCACCGTCGTCCCGACCGGGTAGAAGTACGGCGCCACATAGTCGGTGAACTCGGGCCGGACGTAGAGATCGCCGTACGTCGGGTCCGTCGCGAGGAGGTCGAGCCGGGTCGCGTAGATCACGACCGCGGCCGGAAAGAGGGCCTTCAGGATCGCGTATGCCCGCTGCTGCTCGATGGCGCTCGTGTAGCCCTCGACGATCTGATCGTTCATGAAGTGAAACCCGGCGATGCCGGGAATCGCGCTCACCTCCGCGCGGTAACTCGAATCGGTCACGAGGCGATCGACGTCCAGGGTCGAGAGGAACGGGATGTACTTCAGCCCCGCCGCTTGCGCCAGGTTCGCGGCCACGAGGCTCGGTCGCGCAAACGTGACTATCGTGTCCGCTCCGAGAGCGCGAACCCCGGCCAGCACGTTCGGGTCCTGTTCCCCGACCGTCAGCACGACGATGCGTATCGCCCAGAGCACCGCGATCGGTCCGCGCGCATCCATCGTCGTCAGGTCTACGGAGTTCGGCCGTCCGGCGTCGGGCCGGCGCGCCGCAGCAAGTGGGCCGTAAAGCCGTCGCAGCGGTCGTCGGGAAACAGTCGGAACTTCGCTCCGTCCACGAATGGCGCCAGCGGGGCCGCCACATCGATCGGGGCGGGCGCGATATCGGGCACGCGACCGAGGACGCGGGCGACGACCTGCTCGTTCTCTTCCTCCTCGAGGCTGCAGGTCGAGTAGAGGAGGTATCCGCCCGGTGCGAGCAGGCGCGCGGCAACGGCGAGCGCCTCCTCTTGCGACCGCGCGATGCGGTCGATCACCTCGGCCGTGACGCGGTAGCGGATCTCCGGGTTCTTGCGCAGAGTTCCCGTGCCGCTGCAGGGCGCGTCGAGCAGCACCCGGGCAAAGCGGCCGTCCGCCAGGGGCAGCGCGCCAAAGTCGGCGGCGATCGCGCGCACCTCGGGGACCCCGAGGCGCCGGACGTTTTCCGTGACGCGCTCGAGGCGCCGGCGGGAGTGGTCCAGCGCCGCCGTCCAACGCGCGCGGCCGTGGGCGATGCTGGACAGCGACTTGCCGCCAGGCGCTGCGGCGAGATCGACGATCATCTCGCCTTCGGGCATGAGGAGCGGGAGGAGTTGCGAGCCGACGTCCTGAACGCTGAAGTGGCCCGCGGCAAGCAGGCCCGAACGGAGGGGATTGCCCTTCAGGACCGTGAGCGCGAGCGGAGCGAGCGGGGAAAGCTCTGTCTCGACTCCTTCGGACGCGAGCGCCGCTCGGAGCTCATCGCGGGTCGTCCGGCGCGGGTTGGTCAGCAGGTCGAGGCGGGAAGGCGCGTTGTCGGCGGAAAGAATGCGCCGCGTCGTCTCGGGACCGAAGCGAGCGAGCCAGCGCTCGATGAGGAAGGCGGGATGAGAGTAGTGGCGCGCGAGTTGCGCGGCGACCACCCCCTCACCCCGGCCCTGTCCCCCCGACGTGGGGACAGGGGGTTCTGGCGGCGGCTCCGGGGTCGGCAGCAAAAGGATGTTCCTCAAAACGCCGTTGACGAGCTTTGCGGCGCCTTCTCCTCCGGCCGCGCGCGCCTGGTCCACGGCGGCGTTGACAGCGGCGTACTGCGGAATGCGGTCGAGATGCCGCACCTGGTACAGCGCGACCTCCATGATTTCGCGGAGACCCGGGATCAGCTTCTGCATCGGAATGCGGCACGTGGCGGCGATCTCGGCGTCGAGCGCCGACTTCCATCGCAGGACGCCGAGGACGAGCTCGCGCAGGAGGTCCTGGTCGGCCGGCGAGAGCTCACGCGCGAGCTCCCCGACGAGCGGCGCCGCGTTGCGGGAGTTTTCGAGCACGCCGCGCAGCGCCTCGACCGCCCGCGTGCGCGCCGTCGCGGCGGGCCGCCGCTTACCCCGCGTCACCGCGGGCTTTCGAAACGTGCCGGCATCGCGACGGACCGGGCGAACTCAGCGCCCGTGACGGCCTTGCGTCCGGCGCGCTGCAGGCGGTCGAGCTGGAGCAGCGTGCCCTCGCCAGCCGATACGAGCAGGACTCCGCCTTCGAGGCTCAGGCCCCCAGGCTCTCCCGCGCTCGCCCCCGGATACGGCTCGGCCTCGAGAATCTTGACGCGCTCGGAACCGAGAAACGTGTGCAGCCCCGGCCAGGGCGTGTAGGCCCGCAGGCGACGCGACAACTCGAATGCGCTGCATGACCAGTCGACGGCACCGTCCTCACGCCGGAGGGGCTTGCAGAAGGACGGCTCGCCGGTCTGGGGCCGCGCGGACAACTGGCCCGCCGCAAGACCGCGCAGGGTCGCGACGAGCAACTCGCCACCCATCTGGGCGAGCCTCGCGGACAACTGCCCCGCGGTCTCACGCTCGCCGATGCGCACGCGCTGCTCGAGATAGACGGGGCCCGTGTCGAGGCCCTCTTCCATCCGCATCGTGTCGACGCCCGTCTCCGCATCCCCCGCAAGGATCGCGGCCTGGATCGGCGAAGCGCCGCGATACCGCGGCAACAGCGAGGCGTGCACGTTCACGCAGCCGAGCGGGGGAAGGTGAAGGATCGCGTTCGGTAGGATGCGTCCGAAGGCAACGACGGCGATCGCGTCCGGTCGCGCGGCCTCGAGCGCCGCGAGCAATGCCGCGTTGTCCCGCACCTTCATCGGCTTCTCGGCCGGGATCCCGCGCGCGGCCGAGAGCGCCCCGACGGCGGACGGGCGGGGCTCGGCGTGGCGGCCCACCGGGCGGTCGGGCTGGGTAACGACGAGCGGCACGGCGAAGCCCGCGTCGCCCAGTGCCCTGAGCGAAGGCACGGCGAACTCGGGCGTGCCGAAGAAGAGGACGCGAAGAGGGGTGGTCATGCGTCGTGCGTCGGGAGTCGTATGCCGGGTCGAGAAGTCAGACGAGCGGCTTCTCGCCCGGGTTTTCGGAGCCTTCCGCCGCGATTGCGGGCGCGGCTTCGGCGGCCGGATGGCGCAACTTCCAGAGCCGGCGGGCGGCGGCGATCCCAAGGGCCAGGAAGAACACGAGCGCGGCCGCATTGACGATGCCGAAGATCGCCCAGACGCGCGGCCACGCGTTGGCGTAGCCGAACAGGAAGATGCAGAGGAACAGGAGCAGGGCGTAGACGGTCGCGACGATCGTGCGGCGCTCTTCGTGCTCCTTGTTCCACGGCGGATCGAGAAACCCGAGCCCGCGCGCGAGCCGGTAGACCCCGTACACCACGAACGGCGCCACGACGAACGCCAGCACGAGCGAGCGCATCGCGCGCGTCATCGCGGCTGGCGGTCCACTTCCGCGAAGTAGTCGTCGGCGACGAGGACCTCGCGGGGCTTCGAGCCGCGAGGCGGCCCGAGCAGCCCGTCGCGGGACATCATGTCGATGAGCTTTCCCGCGCGCGAGAAGCCGACGCCCATGCGCCGCTGCAGGAAGGAGATGGAGGCCATCTTTTCCCGCACCACCAGGCGCGCAGCCTCGTCGTACAGCGGGTCCATCGCATCCCCGGCGTCGTCGCGCGCGAGGGTCTCGCTGCGCTCCTTCGTGATCTCCTCGTCGAACCGCGGCTTGGCCTGCTTCTTCATGAACTTCACGAGCGCCGCCGTCTCCTGGACCGAAACGTAGGCGCCATGCACACGCTTCAACCGCGAGGTGCCGGGCGGCAGGTACAGCATGTCGCCGCGGCCGAGCAGCCGCTCGGCTCCATTGCCGTCCAGGATGACGCGCGAGTCGATCTTGGAGGAGACCTTGAACGCCATGCGCGAGGGCAGATTCGCCTTGATCAGGCCGGTCAGCACGTCCACCGAGGGGCGCTGTGTCGCGACGACGAGATGGATCCCGACGGCGCGGGCCTTCTGCGCAATGCGCACGATCGACTCCTCGACTTCCTTGGGCGCCGTCATCATGAGGTCGGCGAGCTCGTCGATGACGATCACGATGAGCGACATCGGCTCGAGCTTGAGATCCGGATCCTCGGGGTGCTGCGCGCGGACGCGGGCCACGGCCTCCGGGTCCTTGATCGCCGCGTTGTACTGCTCGGCGTTGCGGACCTGGCCGAAGTCCGAAAGCGTCTGGAATCGCTCCTCCATCTGCGCGACCGCCCACTTCAAGGCGTTGGCCGCCTTCTTCGGATCCGTGATGATCGGCGTTGCCAGATGCGGCAGGTTTTCGTACATCTCGAGCTCGACCATCTTCGGGTCGATGAGGATGAGCTTTACCTTGTCGGGCGAGGCCTTGTACAGGATCGATGTGATCAGCGCATTGATGCCCACGCTCTTGCCCGATCCCGTCGTGCCGGCGATCAGCAGGTGCGGCATGGCGCGCAGATCGTCCACGACCGGCTCTCCGTGAATGTCCTTGCCGAGGGCGAGCGTGAGGGGTGAACGCGAGCTCTGGAACCGCTCGGACTCGACCACGTCACGGATCGCGATGAGCTCGCCGCCGCCGCGGTTGGGGACTTCGATGCCGACGCTCGCGCGCCCGGGCAGACGCTCGACGCGGATCGACTCCGCCGACAGTGCGAGCGCGAGGTCCTCCGAGAGCCCCATGACCTGGTTGACCTTGATGCCGGCGGCGGGCCGGAACTCGTACGTCGTGACCACCGGCCCCGGGTGGTACTCCGTGACCTCGCCCTCGACGCCGAACTCGGCGCACTTGGCCGCGATCAGCCGCCCCGTCTCCGCGAGCTCCTTTCGGTCGATCGTTCCTGCCTCCGCCCGCTTTTCCAGCAACGAGACGGGCGGCAGCGCGTAGCCGTCGAGCGTCAGCGGCAGGCTCTGCTGCGATTCGGGCTTCTTCTTCGGCGCGGCGGGCGAGGCGGCCTTGACCTTGACTGCGGCCGTCGTCTTCTTGATCGAGAATTTGCCGGGCCCCGGCATTTCGCGCACGATCGGCGGCGCATCCTCCGGCGCGAACGGAATGTCCTCGAGCGACACGGGGTCCCTCTTCGCCTTGTCGAGGTGCCGGGTCACCACCGTCCGGCGCAGGCGCTCCTTCGTCCGGCGGTCCCGGCGGCGCGCCCAGCCGACCGTGAGTCTCCCGATCAACCCTGCAAAGCGCACACGCAGCTTCAGGAAGACGTCGCCGAGCGAGACCTGGGTCGCCAGCGGCACCGCGAGCACCACGAACGTGATCGCGAGCAGCACGGCGCCGGTCGTGCCGATCCGGCCGCGGAAAGCGTCGGCCAGGGCGCGCCCAACGATTCCCCCGGTCTCCATCTCCTCGCCGGAGAGCTTGCGCTTGCCGAAGGTGAGCGACAGGAGCATCGGAACGGAGAACACGAGCAGCAGCAGACCGACGGCCTTGGTGCCGGGGTTCGGAAGGGGCCGCGCCCAGAACCGCCGCCAGCCGAGCAGAAAGATCACACCCGTCACCGCCCACGCGGCCAGCCCAAAGAGGGCGTAGAGGGCTGCCGCGAGCGACGCCCCGAACCCACCGATCCAGTTGTTCGGGCTGGCGGCTTCTCCCCCGGCGGTCCAGGAAAAAATGCTCGGGTCGTGCGGATCGTAGGAAAACAGAGCGAGGACAGCGAGGACGCCGCCGAGCAGCAGCAGGATGCCGATCGCCTCGCTCGCCAGACGGCTCTTTCGAAACGGAGTTTCGCTCAATCGCCGCCATTATCGGACGGAAACGGCCAAAGGGCCACTTGGGTGAGGCGGCCGTGCATGGACGCCCTCCCGCGCCGCGCGCCGATCGGCGATATAAATGGGGCGTGACGCCCGAACGCCCGAAACGGATCCTCTTTTTGTGCACCGGAAATGCGGTGCGCAGCCAGATGTCCGAGGCCCTGGCGCGCATCGATTACCCCGACCTGCTCGATCCGGTCTCGGCCGGTTCCCGGCCGGCCGGATTCGTCCATCCCCTCGCGATCGCCGCCATCGAGGAGCTCGGCTTCGGCCTCGAAGAGGCCCACTCGAAATCGGCCGAGGAGTTCCGCGAACAGGCCTTCGACCTCGTCGTCACGGTCTGCGACTCCGCCGCCGCCGATTGCCCGACCTGGCCCGGAGCCCGACACCTCGTCCACTGGTCGGTCGAGGACCCGAGTTTCGTGCCCGGTGACGAAACCCGGCGCATGGCGGCGTTTCGCGCGACCCGCGAGGACTTGCGCAAGAGGATCGACGGGATGATGGAGGCGCTGAGGCGCTCCCACCCCAAGCGCAAGGACCCCGTCCTGCTCGAGGCGGGGGCCCGCATCCTGCAGGACGCCTTGAAGCCGCACGGCTTCAAGTTCGGAGGCGTGAGCGAGGAGAAGGCGGACAACCGCACGGTCGCCGTCGGGCGTTTCACGCGGCGGGGCCGCGCCCTCGAGCTCCAGGTGCGCTCCGGCGTCGGGATCGCCCTCTGGTCCACGGGCGAGCGACGCATGCTCCACCCCGACTACATGGAGTGCCTGAACGCGTCCGGCCGAATGCGGTATCCAGGCCTTTCCAAGGATCCCCTCGACTCCTTCCGGCGGTTGCGTGCGGACATCGCGCGGTTCGCCGAACCATTTCTCACCGGCAAGGGCGTCAAGGAGTTCGACCGCTACTTCGACGTCCGCAAGGGCGACGGGTCGAAGGCCGGGAAGAAGGGCTGAGGCATCAGAGTCATCCCGAGCGACTGCAGAGTCAGGATGACTTACCCTCGATAAGGATGCCGCGCCCGGTCTCCAACCCCCCGAACCCCTGGCAGTCGGTCCACGCCGAGTACCTCGGAGAACCGCCCGCGGCCGAGCTCGAAGTCTTCGAGGAAGAGGCGCGCTCGATCATCGCGGAGAACGAGAGCCCCGACGTCGGTTTTCGCTTCAGCGTCAATCCGTACCGGGGATGCTTCCATGCGTGTGCGTACTGCTACGCCCGCCCCACGCACCAGTACCTCGGGTGGGGCGCGGGCACGGATTTCGACCGCAAGATCGTCGCGAAGATCAATGCGCCGCAGCTGCTGCGCAACGAGCTCACGCGCAAGTCGTGGAAAGGCGACACGATCGTCTTCTCGGGCGTGACCGATTGCTACCAGCCGACCGAGGCGGTCTACGGGCTGACGCGCCGCTGCCTCGAGGTTTGCCGCGACTTCCGAAATCCCGTCGGCATCGTGACCAAGGGCGCCCTCGTGCGCAGGGACATCGACGTGCTCGCGGTGCTGGCGCGGGAAGCGCAGGTCACGGTGTACGTGAGCGTGCCCTTCGCGGACGACGCCGCGGCGAGGGCGATCGAGCCGAACGTGGCCACGCCGGGGCAGCGCATCGAGACGATCGCTATTCTGGCATCGGCAGGCATCCGCACTGGCATCGCCGTGGCGCCCGTCATTCCCGGCTTGAACGACAGCGACATTCCGAAGATCCTGGCGCGGGCGCGCGCGGCGGGGGCGGTGAAAGCGTTCATCACGCTGCTGCGACTGCCGGCCGAAACCCGCCCGGTCTTCGAGGAACGACTCACCCAGGCCTTCCCCGATCGCGCCGCCCGCGTTTTTTCGAACCTCGAGCAAACGCGCGGGGGAAAGCGCAACGACAGCCGCTTCGGTTCCCGGATGGAAGGCGTGGGGCCCCGCTGGCAGGCAATCGAGAGCCTGTTCGCGGTGGAGTGTCGCCGACTCGGCCTGAACCGCGGCGAGGATGCGCCGCAGCACACGAGCACCTTCCGCCGGCCCGCTCCGGCGCAGAAGGGCCTCTTCGAGTTCGAAGGCTCCTAAGCTTTATACTACAAAGTACTTGACAGTGCGACGACGACCGCCGGATACTCCTCCCGTGATTCCCTTCGCTCCCCGCGCCGAGGACAACCTTCGCTTCATCCGCGACACGATGGAGCGCGCGTCCGCGTTCACGGCCGTTCCGGGCGTCGGCGGCGTCGCGATGGGCGCCATCGCGCTGGGCACCGCCGCGCTGTCGCTCGGGGCGAAGACCCAGGAGCAGTGGCTCGGAGTCTGGCTGGCCGGAGCCTGCCTTGCGGTCGCGATCGGCCTCGCGGCGATGGCCCGCAAGGCCCGCCGCACACGCACCGACCTTTTCTCCGGACCCGGCCGGAGGTTCCTGCTCATGCTCGTGCCGCCCCTCGGCGCCGGAGCGGTCCTGACGCTCGCGCTCGAGCGCGGAGGCCTCGTGCCGCTGCTGCCGGGCGTCTGGCTGCTCCTCTACGGCACGGCGATCGTGACCGGAGGCGCCCACTCGATCCGCCTCGTGCTCGTGATGGGCGCGCTGTTCATGCTGCTGGGCTGCGCGGCCCTTTCCTCCCCCGCCGCCTGGGGCACCGCGTACCTCGCCGCCGGGTTCGGCGCGCTGCACATCGGATTCGGCATCGCGATCGCGCGGAGGCATGGTGGCTAAGACGAAGACGGCGTTTCCGGCTTCCGCTCTCAAGCTTCCGGCAAAGGCGGCGGCGCCGAAGCCTGAGAAACGGAAGTTGCCGGAGCTCGACCGGGTCCTTCACGAGCGGATGCGCCTGGCGATCGTGAGCGCGCTTGCCGCCAACGCCTCACTGACCTTCCTGGAGCTGCGGTCGCTGCTCGATGCGAGCGACGGGAACCTGTCGGTGCACGCGCGCAAGCTCGAGGACGCGGGCTACGTCTCCTGCGCCAAGTCGTTCGAGGGCCGCGTCCCGAAGACGACCTTCCGGCTGACCGCGGAGGGCCGCCGGGCGCTGGAGCGCTACCTCTCCCATCTCGAGGCCGTGATCGCGCACGCGCGCGGAAAGTAAAATTTTTTGGAGGCTCGCTTTATGATGCAAAGTACTCTTTCCTTCGCGGCCTTGGACGCCTACGTTCCCGAGTTGGCGCCCCTGGTGATCCTCGCGTTTCTCGGGACGGCATTTCTGCTGGTCTGCGCGGCCATCGGCGCGGGCGTCGCCGCGGTCGCCCGGCGCCCCGGGCTGGCAAAAGGACTCGGCGGCGGCGGGCTCACGGCCGCCGTCGTGTACTCCACCCTCCTTCTGGCCGCGGCGCTCTTCTCGCACGAGCGCACGCTCGCGCCAGGGGAACGGAAGTACTTTTGCGAGATGGATTGCCACATCGCCTACGAGGTGACGGGCGCCGCCGCGCCGGACGCGACGACACGGGTCGTCACGGTGCGGTCCTGGTTCGACCCGAGCACGATCGCGTCTGTCCGGGGCAACGGGCCGCTCTTTCCGAATCCCAGGACCATCTGGCTCGTGGACGACGCCGGACGCCACCATGAGCCCGACTCGGCGGCGACCGCAAAGTGGGACGAGGCGCACGGCAGCCCGTCGACCCCGCTCGATCGCGAGCTGCGTCCGGGCGAGTCCTACACCACGAACCTCGCCTTCACGGTGCCTCCCGGCGCCCGCGGACTGCGCCTCTTCATCGGGAGCTCCGTCGGCCCCGAACGCCTGCTGATCGGGCATGAGTTCAGCCCGCTCCACGGAAGGATCTACTTCGCCCTCCCCGCCCCGCAGGCGGCCTCGAGGTAGCCGGCCATGCGAGGCGTATCGTTGCGCTCGGTGAACGGGAGCATGGACGATCTGGTGCGGCACTTTCGCGGCGCGCTCGGCGCCGATCCGGTCGGCGCCTACCGCGACTGGTTTCGGGCCCAGGAGGAGCTGCGCGAGCGCGGCGACGCGGATGGCGCGCGGGCCCTCGCCGACGACCTCTGGCAGCTCCTGCCCACTCTGCCCTTCGGCGCGGCCGAAGAGCGCGCCCGTTTCTTTCACAACGCCGCGGTCTTCTACGGAAGTCCGGGACCGGCCGCCGACCTGCCGCGGGCGCGCGAGGCGTTCGGCGTCGCCCTCGCGCACTTCGCCGGGGATTCGGAAAGCGGCTGGCACGCGCGGGCCCAGCACAATTTCGGCACGGCGCTTTCAAATCTCGGAGCAACGAACGGCGAGCTCGAGGAGGCGGTCGCCCTCTTCCAGAAGGCCCTCTGCTGGCGCAACTCGGAGAGAGAGATCGCGCGCGGCGTCACGCTCCACAACCTCGGCATCGCCTGGCGTCGCCTCGCCGAGCTCGAGCCCGGCCGCGCGGCCGAGCACCTCGGCGAGAGCGGCAGCGCCCTGCGCGAGGCGATCGCCATCCGGCAGCGCCATGGGCTCGTCGAGGGCCGGGCCCTTTCCGAGCGCCATCTGGCCGAGACCCTCGCGCGCAGCGCGGCGGAAAAGCGATAGATTTCCGGGCGTGACGCCGCGCCGCTGGGTCGAGTACCTGATCGCCATCCTCGCAGGCAACGGGATCTACTTCGCGGTCCTGCACCCAGCGCTTCCGCCGGCGCTCCAGCACAAGCCCTTCGGATTCGACGTCGGCCTGCTCATCGACTTCGTGTGCTGCGTGCTCGTCTACGGGGCGATCCGCCTGGGCAGCCGCCACGCGCGGCGCGGCGCTACTTCGGAAACACGAAGATGAGCACGAGCCCGAACACGAAGCAGTAGAGGGCGAACCAGTGGACCTTCCGGGTGGAAACCATCCGGATCAGGAATCCGATCGTCATGTAACCCACGATTCCCGCGACCGCAGCGCCGACCAGGTACCGGGCGAAATCGGGCGTCGCGAAGAAGCTCGCGCCGTTATGCCGCAGCGCGGAAATGATCTCGACGCCGGCCGCCCCGACGATGGCCGGGATCGCGAGCAGGAACGTGTAGTCCGCCGCCCATCGGCCCGCGAATCCGAGCAGCAGCCCGAAGCCGATGGTGGAAGCGGACCGTGAGAGCCCGGGGAGCACCGCGAAGCCCTGCACGGTGCCGATGATGAACGCGTCGAGATACGTCATCGTGTCGCGGTCTTTGCGGCCGTCGCGCCGGAAGTAGGACATCGCGAGGTAGAGCCCGGTCAGGATCTCCATCGCCCCGACGAATTGCGGGTTCGTCTTGGTCTCTACGACGTAGTGCTTCATCAGCATGCCGACGACCCCGGTCGGGATCGTCGCGACGAGCAGCAGCATCGTCAGCCGCCAGGCCTTGCGCCGCTCGACCGCGTCGTGGGAGAGGAGGCCGACGACCTCCTGCCGGAGGAGCCTTCGGTAGTAGACGACGATCGCGGCCAGCGTGCCGACGTGCACCATGACGTCGAAAAGCAGGCCGACCTGGCCGAACCGCGGCATCAGCATCTCGGCCGCGGAAAGGTGCCCGTCGGAGGAAACGGGGATGAATTCGGTCAGTCCCTGGATGACTCCGAGGACGATGGCGTCGAGCCAGCTCACGCGGTTACCGTATCACCAGCCGTAGCAGGCGCTCGCGCGCGGCACCGGGTCAGACGACCACGGGCACGATCACCGGCCGCAGGTCGAGCGCCCGGCGGCACGCGCGCTTGGCGGCGACCGCGATCTCGGCGCGGAGCCATTCTGGGTCGCCACGCTCCTCGTCGCTCGCCCGCGCGAGGACGGCGCGGGCCGCGCGACCGACCTCGCCCGCCAGCTCCCGCTCGTCCGCCGCAACACCACGGGAGACGACATCCACCTCCTCGCCCCGGACGAGGATGACCACGACGCCCTCCTCGGCGAGGTGGCGCCGCTCGCGCACGATCTCGGGGCCGACGGTCTCGGTGCGGCCGTCGAGGTAGACGACCCCGCAGGCAACGGATTTCGGCACGACGGACTCACCGTCCTGCGTGAGGGAGAGCCGATCGCCGTTGTCGAGCAGGTGCACGCGCCCTCGCGCGACGCCCTCGGCCACGGCAATCTCGCCCGCGGCCGCGAGGATGCGGCGGTCTCCGTGCACCGGCATGACCGCGCGCGGGCGGACCATCCGGATCCACTCCGCGATCTCGTCCCGGTGAGCGTGCCCCGATACGTGGATCGGCGGATCGGTCTCGCGCACGACGCGCGCGCCCCGGCGAACGAGGTGGTCGCTCATGCGGTTCACCGACCGCTCGTGACCGGGAATCGTGCGCGACGACAGCAGCACCACGTCCCCCTCGGCGAGCTCGAGGTCCGCGTGCTCGCCGAGCGCGAGCCGGTACAGCGCCGAGAAGGGCTCGCCCTGGCTTCCGGAGGTCAGGCAGAGCAGGCGTCCGGGGGGTATGCCCCGCAGGTCGTTGGCGGCCGGGCGCGACCCGGCCGGCAGGCGCAGGCGTCCGAAGCGCTCGGCGATTTCCGCGACGGCGCGCATGCTGCGGCCGAGCAGGGCCACGCGGCGCCCCGCCGCGATGGCGGCCTCCGCGGCCTGCGACACGCGCGCGACGTGGCTCGAGAACGTCGTCAGAATGATCCGGCCCCTCGCCCCTGCGAAGGCCGCACGCAGCCCTTCGCCCGCCACGCGCTCGGACTGGGAGCGGCCCGGCCGCTCGGCGTTGGTCGAGTCCACGAGCGCGAGGTCCACGCCTTCGCCGACCGCGGCGGCGATTCCCTCGCGGTCGGTCGTCTCGCCGTCGGGCGGGTCGTCGTCGAGCTTGAAATCGCCGGAGTGGATGAGCCTCCGGCCTCCCGCCTCGACGAGCACGGCCGAGGAGCCGGGCACGGAGTGGGAGACGCGGAAAAAGGTCACCGTGAAGGCGCCGGCCAGGATCGGCTCGCGGCCCCGCGCCTCGATCAGGCGATCGAGCGGCGCCCCGGATTCCTCGAGCCGCCGTCGCGCCAGCGCCAGCGTGAAGGGAAATCCGTAAACGGGAGCCTGGCACCATTCGCGCAAGAAGGACAGAGCGCCGACGTGGTCCTCGTGCCCGTGCGTGAGAAATACCCCGTCGATCCTCTCGCCGCGCAGCACCGAGAGGTCCGGCGCAATGCGATCGATGCCCGGGAAGGTCTCGTCCGGAAACGAGACCCCGACGTCCACGAGGATGCTCGAGGCACCGCAGCGCAGCCACAGGACGTTGCGCCCGAATTCACCGACGCCGCCGAGCGGGACGACCTCGAGCGGCGCGGCGCTCACGCCAGCGGCCGCCAATCGCGGGCGAGCACCAGGAAGTCCTCGAGCGAGAGCTCCTCGGCCCGCGCGAGCGCCGTTTTACCGAGAGTTTCCAGCCCGCTCTCCCACCGCGCGCGAGGCGCGGCGGAAGAAAGGGCGTTGGCGAGCGTCTTGCGCCGGGCGTTGAAGCCGAGCGAGGCGAGGCAGAGGGCGCGACGGACGAGGTCCGGCTCGAGCGCCTGCGCGTGCGGGGTCAACTCGAGCACGCTCGACATGACCTTCGGCCGCGGACGAAAGGCGCCCGGCGGCAGGTCGAACAGGATTCGGCCCGTCGCATGGGCGGCCGCGCGCACGGAGAGGTACCCGTAGTCGTCGGAGCCAGGACGCGCCACGAAGCGCCGCGCCACCTCGCGCTGGACGGTCGACACCGAGCGCCGGATGGTCCCGCGGTCCTCGATCGCCGCGATGAGGATCGGCGTCGCGACGTTGTAGGGAAGATTGGCCACCAGCAGCGCCGTGTCGCCGGCAACCTGCCCCGCGCCGGCGAGCCACTGCCGGAACGGCCGCTCGAGGATATCGCCCTGGAAGATGCGCACGTTGCCCTCGGGCCCAAATTCGCCCGCGAGGACCTCGGCGCGCATGGGATCGATCTCGACTGCGACGACGCAACGGGCGCGCGCCGCGAGCGGCCGCGTGAGCGCGCCCTCGCCCGGGCCGACCTCGAGAACAGTGTCCTCTGCCGAAATGCGCGCCGCGTCCGCGATGCGCTCGGCGGTCGCGGGGTTTGCAAGGAAGTTCTGCCCCCAGCGCTTGCGGGCGGGGATGCCGGCCTTTCGCGGGCCGGCCCGCCGGTCATGCTGTGGCGGCATGGCGTCGCGTGACTGGGGCCACGGCGTTCGAGGCTATCAGATGGTAGAATTTTTTCGAGGCTGGGAGGTTTGTTGCAGGTCTTTACTCTCGAAAATCGCAGACTC
>JANMBR010000228.1:0-2900 GCA_031360505.1 Acidobacteriota bacterium | reverse complement strand
CGCCGAGGACGATCGTGCCCGCGCGCACGCTCTGGCTGGGCTCGCCGGCGCGCCAGGTCCGTGTGCTGTCCGACGCCGAGGTGGCGGACCTGCGCCACTACCACCTCAACTACCTCGGGTACAAAGAGGAGTACTTCAAGGCGGACGGGAGGTGGGCACGATGACGGCCCGCCTGAAGGCGCCCAAGGGGACGCATGACCTGCTGCCGTCCGACAGCGAGAAGTTCGCTGCCGTCGAGTCGACCGCGCGGCGGATCTTCGGGTCCTTCGGCTACGGCGAGATCCGCACGCCGATCTTCGAGTCGACCGAGCTCTTCGCGCGCTCGGTCGGCGAGACGACGGACATCGTCCACAAGGAGATGTACACGTTCCCGGATCGCAAGGGGCGGTCCCTCACGCTGCGCCCGGAAAACACGGCCGGCGTGGTGCGCGCGCTGGTCGAGAAGGGCATCCAGGAGATGGCCAAGCCCGTGCGCCTCTGGTACGCGGGCTCGCAGTTCCGGTACGAGCAGCCCCAGGCCGGGCGCTATCGGGAGTTTCGCCAGATCGGCGTCGAGCTTCTGGGCGTCGCGGGCGCGGTCGGCGACGCTGAGGTGCTTGGGATGCTTTTCGCGTTCCTGCGCGCCCTCGGGTTCACCGACGCCGTTGCCACGATCAACTGCATTCCGAGAGGTCCCGCGCGCGCGGCGTTCTCGAAGGCACTCCAGGAGCACGTGCGGCCCCATACCGAACGCCTCGGCGCCGAGGACCGCAAACGCCTCGAGGAGAACCCGCTGCGGCTGTTCGACTCGAAGGACCCGGAGGCGCGGGCGATCCTCGGGGGGGCGCCGAAGACGCTCGAGTTCCTCGACGAGGCGTCCCGCGCGCACCACGAGGAATTGAAGCGGCTCCTCGGCCAGGCCGGCGTTCGCTTCACGGAGAGCGCGGCGATCGTGCGGGGCATCGACTACTACACGCTCACCGTGTTCGAGGTGGCGTCCGAGCGGCTGGGCGCGCAGAACGCCCTGCTCGGCGGCGGCCGCTACGATGACCTCGTGGCGCAGCTCGGCGGCCCGCCGACGCCGGCGGTCGGATTCGCCATCGGCGAGGACCGCCTGGTCGAGGCGATGACCGCCGATGTCCGGCTGCCGAAGACGCTCGTGTTCGTGATTCCCGAAGGTCCGGCGGAGTTCGTGTACGCCCTCGGCGTCTCGGGCCAGATCCGGGGGCTGCTGCCCGATGCGGTCGTGGAATGCGACTACTCTGGCCGCGGGATCGCGAAAGGCCTCGGCCGCGCCGGGCAGATTGCCCGGGACCCGGCCCTTCATCCCTTTCGCGTGGGGACGGTTCACGCGGTGCTCCTGGGCTCCCGGGAGCGGGAAGGCGACACAGTGACGATGAAGGACCTCTCGAGCGGGGCGCAGGAAACCTTCGCGCGCAGGCAGCTCTCCGAGCGCCTCGCGGGGAGGGAGCGGTGACGCTCCGGCGGCCCGGCGGCGACCTGCGCGCGTCCGACGCGGGCAAGAAGGTGCTGCTCAAGGGTTGGGTCGCCCGACGGCGCGACCTGGGAGAGCTGATTTTCCTGACGGTGCGCGACCGCAGCGGACTCGTGCAGGTCGTCTTCGACAAGGCGCGGTGCCCCGACGCGGCCGTCGCCGGAGCCAACGAGGCGCGCAGCGAGGACGTCGTCGCAATCGAGGGCGAAGTGATCCTGCGCGGCGAGGGACAGCGCAACAAGGACCTCCCGACGGGTGAGATCGAGGTCGTCGCGGCGAGCCTCGAGTTTCTTTCACGCTCGGAGACGCCGCCGTTCGTCGTCGAGGACCGCACCAACGCGACCGAGGAGCTGCGCCTCGAATACCGCTACCTCGACCTGCGGCGGCCCGCGATGCAGAAGAACTTCGTGCTGCGCGACGAGATCGCCTTTCGCGTGCGCAAGGTGCTCCACGAACGTGGATTCCTCGAGATCGAGACTCCGATGCTCACGCGATCCACCCCCGAGGGGGCGCGGGACTTCCTGGTGCCCTCGCGCGTGCACCATGGCCAGTGGTACGCGCTGCCCCAGTCGCCCCAGCTCTTCAAGCAGATGCTGATGATTTCGGGCTTCGAGCGCTACTTTCAGCTCGCGCGCTGTTTTCGCGACGAGGACCTGCGCGCCGACCGCCAGTTCGAGTTCACCCAGATCGACCTCGAGATGTCGTTCCCCACGGAGGAAGACATCTTCGACGCGGTCGAGGCGTTGCTCGTCGAGGCCTTCGCCGCGGCCGGGATCGCGGTCGACCGGCCGTTTCCGCGGCTCAAGTTCCGCGACGCGATGGAGAAGTACGGGACGGACCGGCCGGACCTGCGGTACGACCTGCCCCTCTGCAACCTCACCGACGACGCGGTCGGAACCGGTTTCGTGCCGTTCGAGAAGGCGCTCGGATCCGGCGGGACCGTCCGCGGTCTGCGCGTGCCGGGGGGAGCGGCGTTCTCGCGCAAGCGGCTCGACGAGCTCACCGAGAAGGCGCGCGAGCACGGCGCGGCGGGCCTGCTCTGGGCAAAGAGCGCGGCGGGGGAGATCACCTCGCCCGCGAAAAAGGGGCTGCCGGAGGGCCGCCTCGAGCGCCTGCTGGCCCGAGCAGAGATTGCCGACGGCGATCTTCTGCTCATCGTCGCGGACAAGGAGTCGGCCGCATTCGCCGCGCTCGCGGCCCTGCGCGCCGAGGCCGCGCGGGAGCTCAAGCTCGTGGATGCGTCCCGGTACGCCTTCTGCTGGGTCACCGAGTTCCCGCTGCTCGGTTACGACGCCGAAAACAAGCAGTGGTTCCCGATGAATCATCCCTTCACGGGCCCGCGCGAGGAAGATCTCGACCGGCTGGAGTCGGATCCGGGCAGCGTCCGGGCGCGCGCCTACGACGTCGTGGTCAACGGGTGGGAGCT
>JANMBR010000212.1:0-2190 GCA_031360505.1 Acidobacteriota bacterium | reverse complement strand
AAGCAGCGGTTGATTCGCTCCGCCAATCGGGTGGCCTTCGCGTTGAGCCCTTCCTGGAACGCCGGTCCGGCCTCCTTCAAACGATGGAGCACCGCAAGGGCCGCGGCCATGGCAAGCGGATGCCGGACGAACGTGCCTGCGAAAAAGGTGACGCCCACTTCGGGGAACGAGTCGTCGCCGAAACGCCACGTCCCGCCGTCCAGCGCATCCATGAATGCTCGTTTGCCCGCCACGACGCCGAGCGGCAGCCCTCCTCCGAGCACTTTCCCGTAGGTTGCCAGGTCCGCCTGGATGCCGAACATCGCCTGCGTGCCGCCGGGATGGACCCGGAAGCCGGTAATGACTTCGTCGAAGATGAGCGCAGTCCCGGCCTGCTCGGTCAGCGTCCGCAGCTCGCGGAGAAATTCGCGGGGCTGCAGATCCGGATGCCGGCTCTGAACGGGCTCGACCAGCACGGCAGCGAGCTCTCCCATTCGGGACTTCAGGATCTGCAGCGATTCGTCGGTTCCATAGTCGAGCACCAGAACGTTCTCGACGTGCGGGGAGGGGATGCCCGGCGAGATCGGAAAAGACTTGTGGACACCCCCGGACCGGACGCCTCGAACGAGGACCTCGTCAAAGGTGCCGTGGTAAGCCCCCGAGAAGAGCGCGACCGTGTCGCGCCCGGTGACGGTGCGCGCGAGGCGAATCGCGGCCATCACGGCCTCAGACCCCGTGTTGCAGAAGGTCACGCGATCCATGCCCGTGAACTCGCCGATCAGGCGCGCGACCTCGCCCGCGATCGGGGACTGCGGCCCGATCTCGACCCCCTTACGAAGCTGTTCGGTCACGGCCTCCGTCACGAACGCCGGAGAATGCCCGAACAGGTTCAGGCCGAACCCCATGAGCATGTCGACGTATTCGTTGCCGTCGACGTCCGAGATGCGCGAGCCTGACGAGCCGGTCGCAACGATCGGGTAGACGATCTCCTTCCAATCGGCTCGGAATCCAGCCACGACACGCGGGTCGGCGAAGTGAGAGCGGTGCTCCTCGGCGAGCCGCTTGGACTTCACGGTCCGGCGGGCGTAGCGCTCGATGAAACCCGACAGGTACCGCTGCTGCGCGGCGGTGAGCGCCCCGCCTGAACCTCTTTCGATCGGCTTGTACGGGCCGAAGGGCTTGAACGCGGGCTTGTCGGCGGAAAGCGGCTGCGGCGCCGGAACCGCGTTGGCCGCCGGCGCCGGCGGGGCCACGGCGAGCGTGAGCACCGCGCCCTGGAGCGCCGGCTCGTGGGCATCGCCGCGGAGCATCGCAAGCTGTTGAGACATGACCCGAAGCTGCTCTGCAAAAACGCGCTCGAGAACGCTCGAGCCGCCCGACACGGACGCCGGTACGGTCGCCAGCGTGGCCGGCATCGAAGGCGCAGCCGCCGGATCGGAGGCCGGCGTCGGGAAGCCCTGGGCCGCCGGCGCAGCCTCGGGCGGCAGGTGCGCGTCGAGATGGGCCGCCAGGGCGTCCGGGGTTGACGCGTCTCCGAGGAGCTCGCGAAACGCGACGCGGATCCCGAATTCCTTCTGGAGATGCTGGCTCGCCTGCGTCAGAAAGAGAGAGTCGAACCCGATCTCGAGAAAGCTCGCCGCGGGCGAGATTTGCTCGGGCGACATGCCGGAGAGATCCCCGAAGACGCGCTGGACTCTCGCGAGCAGTCGCGGACGCCGGGACGCATCGAGAGCGAGGGGTTCTTTCATCGTCTGCACCTCAACGGGTTTGTCTTGCGAGGTGACGGACCGATCCGTTTCCGCCGGCGACGCTTCGATCGTGCGGCCGATGCCCGCTCCGGCATCGAAGGCCGCCTGCTCCTGGCTCGGGCCGATCCAGTAATGGCCCCGCTCGTACGGATAGGTAGGGAGAGGGACGCGCCGAAGTCCCCTGCCGCCATGCAGCCGCGGCCATTCGATCGCGATTCCGGAGACCCAGAGTTGTCCGACCGACCGCAGAAGGCACGCCCGATCGGACTCTCGGTCCTCGGCATGGCTGAGGGAGGAGAGGATGATGTGCCCCGGCGTCTTCGCGGGATGACGCCGCGCATGGAGGGAGAGCGTTTGGCCCGGGCCCACTTCCAGCAGCGTCCGGTCCTTTTCCTCCAGAAGCGTGGCAAGGGCGCTGGCAAAACGAACGGTCTTGCGAAGATGCGCGCTCCAGTACGCGGGG
>JANMBR010000194.1:0-16371 GCA_031360505.1 Acidobacteriota bacterium | reverse complement strand
CGAAGCTTGGCCTAGCCCACCGCGCCGTTGCGGGCGGCCACCAGGGCCGCCTCTACGACACCTTTCCAAAGTCGACGCGATCGCCAGTCTGCGTTAGAACGGCACGTCGTCGTCGTAGCCGGCGCTGGCCGGCGCGGGCTCCGGAGCGTCGGCGACTTCGCGGGCCGGGGCCGCGCTGGCGCTCCGGGCTCCGTCCTCGCGCCGCGAGAGCATCACGACGTTGGAGGCTTTGATCTCCGTCTTGTACCGCTTCTGCCCGTTCTGGTCTTCCCAGCTGCGGGTCTGGAGGCTGCCTTCGACGTAGACCATCTTCCCCTTGTGCAGGTACTCGCCGCAGATCTGGGCGAGTTTCTCCCAGGCGACGATGTCGTGCCACTCGGTGCGCTCCTGCTTTGCGCCGGAGGCATCCTTCCATGCCGTCGTCGTCGCGAGCGAGAAGCGCGCGAGCGACGTTCCCTGCGGCGTCGTGCGGATCTCCGGGTCTTTTCCGAGGTTTCCGATCAGGATCACTTTATTGACGCTGGCCATGTGTTCGCCCTCCTTACAGGTGCTGACACGATATTCCACTTTCCGTCGGACAGATGATGTCCGGGCGCTTTCGACCGGCTAGAATTCGGCAACGCATGCCCGGCCACGACATCGAGGAGGCTCGCGGGCGCCTGGTCCGCTCGGCGTCGACCATTACGCCCCTGACGCTGCTTTCGCGGGTCACGGGGTATCTCCGGGACAAGGTGATCGCGACCCTGCTCGGCGCCGGGATGCGCAGCGACGCGTTCTTCGTCGCCTTCCGCATCCCCAACATGCTGCGGGAGATCATTGGCGAGGGGGCGATGTCCTCGGCGGTGATACCGGTCTACGCCGATGTCTCTGCCCAGCGCACCGAAGAGGAGGCTCGGGCGTTCGTCGGGCGGGTGGCGGGGACCTTCGCCCTCATCCTGACGGCGATCACCGCGCTCGGCATCGTGGCCTCGCCGTGGCTCGTCGACCTGCTCGCCGGCCAATTCCACGCGACGCCGGGCAAGTTCGAGCTGACGGTTCTGCTGAATCGATGGATCTTTCCCTACATCCTCCTCGTCTCACTGGCCGCGCTGTGCCAGGCCATCTTGAACGCCCACCACCGGTTTGCGGTGGCAGCGGCAGCGCCGATCTTTCTCAACGTCGCGCTGATTCTTTCGGCGCTCGTCATTTCCCCGCGCCTTGCGGAGCCGACCTACGGCCTGGTGATCGGTGTCCTCGTCGGAGGCGTGCTGCAGGTGACGATCCAGATCCCGCAGCTGCGACGGCTGCGGGCCGTGGGCCGGCCCGCCCTCGGCTGGCGGGACCCGGCGGTCCGTTCGGTGCTTCTCCTGATGTCCCCGCGCCTGCTCGCCTACGGAATCAACAGCGTCAACACGGTGGTGGCGACGCGCTTCGCGGCCAGCCTCGGCAACTCCAGCGTGTCCCACATGTACTACGCCAACCGGCTCAAGGAGCTGGTCCTCGGCGGGTTTGCGGTCTCGGTTGCAACGGCCGTTCTGCCGCTTCTGGCGAAACAGGCCCTGGGACCGGATCGCGAGACCTTCAAGGACAGCCTCGCCTTCGCGCTGCGGCTGATTGCCTTCGTCACCGTTCCGGCGACGGTGGGGTTGATCCTTCTCCAGGTACCCATCGTGCGCGTGCTCTTCGAGGGAGGGCGCTTTGGAGCGGCGGACACGCGGGCGACGGCAGGGGCGATGGCGAGCCTGGCAGTCGGGCTCTTCTTTTTCGCGGGGGTGAGAGTCATCGTACCCGCCTTCTACGCGCTCAAGAACACGACGCTGCCGGTCGCCGCCGCGCTCGCCGACGCGGTCGTGTTCATCGCCCTCTGCGTCCTGCTGACCGGGCCGCTCGGGCTTGCCGGCATCGGTCTCGCGGCCTCGGCGGCGGCGGCCGTCAACGTCGTCGTGCTGATGGCGGCTTTGCGGCGCCGCGAGGGGCGGCTGCGGGGGCGCGCAATCGCGGGCTCGCTCGTGCGCATCGCGGCGGCCGCGGCGGTCATGGGCGGATTGCTCTTTGCCTGCGGCCGGTTCATCCCCGAGGGCGCTTACGCGGGATGGAGGGGAGCGGGGCTGCTGGCACTCGTCATCGGGAGCGCGTCGATCTGCTACTGGTGGGCCGCGCACTGGCTCGGAGCGCCCGAGCCTGCGGAACTGCGGCGCATCGCCGGCAGGCGCCGCAGGTGAGGCTCGTGATCCAGCGGGTGTCGCGCGCCGCAGTGCGCGTGGGCGGCGAGACTCTCGGGCAGATCGGGCGCGGTTTCCTCGTCCTGTTCGGGGCCGAGGTCGGCGACGTGGCCTCGGCCGCTGACGATGCGGCGCGCAAGGTGGTCGGGCTGCGGGTCTTCGACGACGCCGAGGGCAAGATGAACCTCGCGCTCGCCGATGTCGGGGGCGCCGTCCTGGCGGTCTCGCAATTCACGCTCGCCGCCGATCTCTCCCGCGGGCGGCGTCCCGGGTTCGATCGTGCCCTTCGCGGACAGCACGCCGAGCCCCTCTACGAGCGGTTCGTGTCGGCCTTGAAGGCGCAGGGGCTGACGGTCGCCACCGGAGTATTCGGCGCCCCGATGGACGTCGAGCTCGTCAACGAAGGGCCTGCGACGTTCCTGCTGGAGTTGCCGCCGGAACCGTGACGTCCGCCTGACGGATCGGCGAGAGGGAGAAACACAGCAGGAAGACCGCGACGCAGAAGAGCGCGACGAGCGTGCGGCCGAAGTCGAGCGGCGCGTCGTCGTCGTCCACCGGCGGGTGCGCGAGGCCCATGACCGCGGTCATCACGAGCGGCAGGACCAGCCACACGGGGGAGCTGGTGATGCCCGCGATCACGCAAAGAACGAGGACGACGAAGGACACGCGCGGCTGGAGCTTGCCGACGGCCGCGCGCAGCACGTGGCCCCCGTCGAGCTGACCGATGGGCAGGAGGTTCAGGCACGTGACGAAGAGGCCGAACCACGCGGCCATGAAGGTCGGATGCTCGTGGACGGAAGCGCTCGTGTACGGGCCGATGTGCATCCAGCCCTGCGCCCAGCGGACGATGAGCGGGTAGTCGAAAAGGATCGTTCCATCCGTGAGCGGCTGGGTGCTCGGGCGGGGGTGCGCGACACCGTAGAGGAGGAAGGGAATGGCGGTGAAGAACCCCGCCAGGGGCCCGGCGGCGCCGATGTCGAGGAGCTGCCGCTTGAGGCGAATGGGCTCCTTGATCCGGATCACGGCCCCGAAAGTGCCCGCGAGCACGAGAATCGGCGGAGACGGAATGAAGTACGGCAGCGTCGCGGCAACGCCGTAACGCCGGCACATCGCATAGTGGCCGAGCTCATGGATTCCGAGGATCGTCAGCAGCGGGATCGAGAATGCGAAACCGTCGGCGAATCGCCCGCCGGCAAGCAAGCCTCCGCTGGTGGTGAATGCGATCCCTCCGGCCAGCGTCGTCGTGACGAACGTGATCGCGAGCAGCGCGAGATGAAAGAGGGGATGCTCGCGGGCGCGCCGCCAGCCGCGGAGTTCCGGTGGCGGTTCTGCGAACGGGTCGTCGGGAGGACGGTCCACTAAGAGGTGGAGGGGGCGCGGCGCAGGTCCATCAGGAGGCGGGCGAGCGAGCTGCCGAGGGCGCTCGCTGCGACCTCGAGGCTGCGGTAGTCATCCTCGGAGATCGGCGCGCCGAGGCGATCGGCATAGAGGAAGGCGACCAGGCGCTCCTTGATCCGGACGGGGAAGACCGCGCAGGCCGCCGCGGCCTTGTCTCCGAGCAGCGCGGCGAGCTTGGGCGGAACGAGCACGCGCGAGAGCGAGCCCCGGTGCGGGGAGCCCGAGAGCTTGACGAACGCGAAGATGGACGGGTCGCCCCAGGGGATCCGGATGCCCGCGACGCGGTCGCGCGTCCAGCCCGAGCCGCGCGCCGTCCAACCCTGGACGGCTTCCTGCCCGGACATCAGAAGGATCGCGCGGGGGAAACGTCCGCAGACGGTTTCGAGCGTCGAATCGGCCAGGCGGTCGCGGACGGGCGAGCGTTCCTCGGTGCCGTGCGCGACCGGGTGTTCCTCCGGGCGCTCCCACATCGTGCTGACGATCGGCGCTTGCGCCTCGGCTTGCGCCTGCCACATGCCGTCGGCGAGCTCGTCGGGAGTCTGCTCGTGAGGGGGCTCGAAATCCGGAAGGAAGTCCTGCGCGTCTGCCAGTTCCCGTCCCGGCTGTTCGGCCGAGCTGAACGGCGCGGCGTAGGAGATCGGCCTGGCAGCGTCGGCCGCCGGCGCTCCCGGCGCGATCGGGATCACTCGCGAGGCCGAGCCCGAGTTGACGAATCGTCCCGCCAGAGCCAGAGGGGCCTGCTTCGTCGCGTGCGTGCGATAGAGGCGGCGCTCCTCGTTGCGCTCGAGCTTGTTGAGCACCCCGCGGAATTCGAGCGGGATGGGACGACCGTAGAAGAGGTTGAACGCCTGCAGAAGGCGCACCTCGGAAATCACGGCCGGGATGACGGGTCGGCCGGTCACGGCCGACACCTCGTCCACGGCAGCGAGGTTGGAAGGATTCTTGAACGCAACGCGCACGCCGCGGCCCTCGAGCGAATAGGGCACCGCTCCGAGCCGAACCGCGGCGCGTTCCCCGAGCAGGCGAACGACCTGGGGCGGCGTCTTCAGGATGTCTGGCCACGTCACGTAATCGCAACGATGGATGGCCGACAGCGCCTTCAGGAGATTTTCCTCGGGGAGCAGGTCGCGATCGAGCAGGATTGTCCCGAGGCGAAACGGTTCGCCCGTGTGGCGCTGGAAACCGAGGGCGCTCTGGATGGCGCCGTCCGACAGGATGCCCTCTGCGACGAGGAGCTCTCCAATGCGCGGCATGAGCGGGATTCTACTTGTTGTTCGTGAGCGGGTGTTCGTGAAGTTAGGGAAGATCGCGCAGATCTTTGCCCGGCTTGAAGCGGATCGTGTTGCCGGGCGGGATCGAGACCTCGACGCCCGTCTTCGGATTGCGGCCGATTCCACGCTTACGCCGCTTCACCTGGAAGACGCCGAAGCCGCGCAGCTCTATGCGATCGCCGGCGCCGAGGGCCGAACGCATCGCCTCGATGACCGTTTCCACTGCCGTCGCGGCCTTGGCGCGCGGGACCTGCGCGAGATCAACCACGCGGTCGACGATGTCGGCTTTGATCATGGCTCCTCCGGGATGCGCAGGATTATATAACCTGCTTTTTCTTCAATCGGATGGAAGCGGCCAGGGAGGCTGCCGCCGCCCCGGCCAGCTCCCTCAGGTAGGTCAGGTCGGCCGGGGTGGCGCCCTGCGTGCCCGCGCATTCGGCATACAAAAAGGCGACGCTTTTTTCCCTCATGAGGACCGGCTGGACCACGCATTCCGCCGGCCAGCCCCCCAGGGCGGCGGCCAGGGCATCGTGCCGGGGCAGGGGCGGGAGAGGCCCCAGATAGAAGGCCCGGCTTATGCGGACGTTCAGAAAGATGGACGGCTCGTTCCACGGGATCTCGAGGCTGCGCAGGGCCTGTGAATCCACGCGCTCGCCGGCGCCGGACCAGCCAGCGATCCCGTCCGGGCGGACCGCGAAAACGGCGCTGCGCGCGAAGCGGCGCTGCATGGCCCGGAGCGCCGCGTCGAAAACGCCGTCTCGGTCGCGGGCGGCGAGCATCTCGCCGAAGTCGACGGCGCTCGGCATGCCCGGATCGGGGGCGGCTGCCGTCGCATCGCGGGGGGTCGTCGAAGTCCGGCGCCAGGACGACGGCGGCAGGGGCGGGGGCAACAGGGAAGGGCCCGCACCGTGACCTGCCTCGGCCGAGTGCGGCCGCGTGTCCGATCCCGGCAGCTCCTCCCACGGAATCGACTCCGGCTCGGACTCTGTACCTTCCGAGCGCGCGGGCAGTCCGCTCCATCCGACCGGAGGCAGGTCGGGCACGCTCCAGGCCTGGGGCGCATCTTCGTCCGTCTCGCGGGCTGTGACGATCGAGGGGAACCCGGGCAGGTTCGTGGCCGCAGAGGAGAAGTCGGGCGGCGGAGGCAGCGGCTTCTTGATGACCGACGGCATCACCGGGCGCGAGAGCTTCTCCGCCAGGATGGCAAAACGCGGCGTGCGGCGCTCGCCGTAGCACTTCTCGAGTGCCTGGTAGATCCGGACCTCGGGAGCGGCGGCCGGGACGATCTTTTTCCCCGTGACGAAGAAGAGCTCGTCGAGCACGCGCAGGTTGGCCGGGTCCCGCAAGACGACGCGCACGAACCCCTCTCCGACTTCCACGGGAAGGGCCGAGTGGCGGATCGCGAACTTCGCGGGCAGGGCCGCGATCACCGCGGCCGGAATGGCGCCGAGCGTGCGCCACGGGACGTATTCGCAGCCGTGCTGCTCGGAGAGCGCCTTGCCGATGTCGTCTTCCGAGACCGATCCGCGCTCGAGCAGCAGCGTCCCGATCCGCCCGCCCGTGAACCCCTGGACGGCCAGGGCGCGATGGACGTTCTCTTCGCTGACGGCGCCGGCCCGAACGAGAATTACGCCCAGTCGCGGCATGTCTGTGCCGATTATCGCGTAACCGGCGCCAAAAAGGGACAGCGGGAAAGCGGCGCACCCGGGAAGGCGCGGCGATCGTGCTAGATTGCTGAGGTGAAGGTGAAGCTTGGGTTTCTGATTGCCGCGCTCTCGATCGCGGCGGCCGACGCCACCCTGGCGAGCGATCCGCTGGCCCAGAGCCGGCGTGAGTTTCTGGCCGCGCGCTCGGCCCTCGGGGACGGCCGCTACCAGGATGCCCTGGCCCTCTACCGCAAGGTGCTCGAGATCATCCCCGCGGACCCGATCGTGCACCTCGAGTATGCCCAGCTGCTGCGCGACCTGAACGTCCCGGACGAGGCCACGCGGCAGGCCCGCGAGGCCGTGCGGCTGGACCCCAACCTGGCCGAAGCGCGCCGCCTTCTTGGAACACTCGAACTCGCGGCGGCCGACAAGGACTCGACCCGGCTGCCGGCAGCCATCGAAGAGCTGTCGGCCGCGCATCGGCTGGCTCCGTCCGATCTGGGCACGTCCGTGACGCTGGCGCGCGCGCTGCTCGCCGCGGATCGCCCGAACGAGGCGGCTGCGGTCCTCGACGAATTGCCGGAGCTGGCGGGGCAGCCCTCGATCCAGAGGCTCGCCGCCGAGGCGAAGGCCAAGGGCGGGCGCCGGCGTGAAGCCGAACTGCTCTACAGGGGCCTGTACGACGCCGACCCGGGGGACCGGGAGATCGCGGCCGCACTCATCGACCTCTACGAAGACGAGGACAAGCTCGACGAGGCCCTGGCCGTGCTCGAGAAGCTCGCGGCGCGCGACTCCGAGAATCCGGCGGTGGGAGAGCGGATTGCCCTCGACCTCGCGCGCGCCGGACGGTTCCCGGAGGCGGAGCAGCGGGCCCGAGCGCTCGTCGCCAAGCGCCCCGAGAATCGCGCGGCGCAGCGCCTGCTCGCGACCGTCCTGTTCGAGCGCGGCACCTCCGCCGAGGGCGAGCAGATCCTGCGAAACCTGATGGCTGTCGACGCGGATGATCCGGCGGCCCGCCGTCTGCTGGCTTCCGAATACGTCCGCGAGCGCCGCTTCAACGAGGGCCGCGCGATCTACCAGGACATGATCGTCGCCGCCCAAGACGAACCGCGCAAGCGCGAGATCAAGGCCGCCGCGGTGGTCGAGCTCGGGTTCATCGCCTTTCTCGAGAGGGACTACGCCGAGAGCAAGAAGATTCTCGGCCCCGTCGCGATCTCCGGCAGCACGGTCCAGGGCCGCGCCGCCCGCATCCTGCTGGCCGCCGACCGGGACTCGGAAGATTTCACCGACGGGCTCGCGCGCGCGAAGGCCTTCGCCGCGGCGCAGCCCGAGGACGCGGAGTGGGAGGCTGCCACCGCCGAGTTTCGATACCGCCTCGGCGAGACGAAGGCGGCAGAGGCCATCCTCGACGCCCTCGGCGCGTCGGGACAACTCGACAAGATGATGGCGGCCGCCGACGCATACGGACGCGTGAAGCGCTACGACGCGGCCGTGCGGATCGCGCGCGAGGCCGTGGCGAAGTACCCCGAAGCGACGGATGCGCTCTTTCGCCTCGGCTCGAGCCTCGAGCGCGGCGGCAACCCGGCCGAGGGCGAGAAGGTGTTCCTGAAACTTCTTGCGATGCGCCCCAACGACTCGGGAACGCTGAACTACCTCGGATATATGTGGGCGGACCAGGGCGTCCAGCTCGAACGGGCCAAGGACATGCTGGAGAAGGCCGTCGCCCGCGAGCCGCGCAACGCCGCATACCTCGATTCCCTCGGCTGGGCGTACTTTCGCCTCGGAGAGCTCCAGCGCGCGGACAAAAACCTGCGCGAGGCGTACCGCCGCGAGCCGGCGGATCCGACCATCGAGGAACACATCGGCGACCTCGAAGCCCGCCAGGGAAACATGGAGGGTGCCATCCGCCACTGGGAAAAGGCGCTCGTGCTCAAGCACGACGAGCCCGATCGCGTGCGCGAGAAGCTGCAGAAGGCGCGGGCGCCCGTTTCGCAGCGGTGAGCCAGCGGCGGCTTCGCCTTTCGGTCCTCGTTTTCGTCCTCTGTACGCTAGCGGCGTGCGCGACCAGCCGCCCTCAGCGCCACTTCAACCCCGCGACTCCGGACCAACAGCGCCAGGCCCTTGCCGCCTGGAGCGCGGCGGGGCAGCGAGCCGCAAGTCTTCCGGCCTCGCGGCTGCTCTATGACGCGAAGATGGCGTCGAGCGGCGCTCCATCGGTTCCGGGCACGCTCGCGGTTTCCTACGACGGCAAGGCCGTGACCCTCGCCTCCTTGACGGGACCCTTCGGTTCCCGCGTCGCCGAGTACCGCGACGGCTCCGTGACCGGTGAGGACCAGAAGGCGCTCATCGTGGATCCAGACGTACTGCGCTCGGTGCTCGCGGGCGCGTGGGGCGGCTCCTCTGTCGCCTCCGTCGAAGGCTGCGACGCCGGCCAGTGTCTCCTCGCATGGAGCGCCGAGGCGGGGCGGGCCACGGCGGTGGTCGATCTGGCGGGAGTCGCCGTGCTCTCCATGAATCTCTCGGGCAGCGCCGGGCACCTTCTGGTGGACTACGCGGGCGATGCGGCTCCCTGGCCCGCGCAGATCACTGTGCACGACGAAAAGACCGGACGCAACCTGTCCCTCAAGCTCGTCGCGGTAGAGCCCTTGCGCGCGGCCGGGAGCGCCGAGCGATGAGGCTCTCGGTCGAGGCGCCGGCCAAGATCAACCGCGAGCTTCGTGTCGGCCGGATCCGCGGCGACGGATTCCACGAAGTCTTCTCGCGGATGGTCTCCATCGATCTCGCAGACCGGCTCACCGCCGAGGAATCGAACGAGCTCGAGTTTTCCTGCGACGACCCGAACGTCCCGACGGGAGACGCAAACCTCGTCGTGCACGCAGCGCGATTGCTTTCCGAGCGCGCGGGAATTGCGCCGTGCGGAAAGCTGCGACTCGAAAAGAAGATTCCGATGGGCGGAGGCCTCGGAGGGGGCAGCGCCGACGCTGGCGTCGTCCTCCTCTTGCTCTCGCGATTCTGGGATCTCGGTCCGGGCGCCGAGACATGGCTCCCGGAACTCGCGGCCCGGCTCGGCAGCGACGTCCCGTTCTTCCTGACCGGCGGCCAGGCCGACGTGACGGGCCGAGGCGAAATCGTGACTCCGGTCGAGGACTCTCCCGCGACCGCGCTGCTTCTGCTCGTGCCCCCGTTTCCGGTCTCGACGGCCGCCGTCTATCGCGCCTACGCCGGAAGGAGAGAGCTGCCGACGCGACTCGCCGTCGCCGACCCGGCTCATCGTGGCCTTCTCGGCCCCAACGACCTCGCGCCGGCCGTGTTGGAAGTGGAGCCCAGGATGGAGGCGTACCTCTCCTCCGTGGCGAAGCTCACGGACGACTTCGCTATCAGCGGCTCTGGCGCCACGATTGCCCTCGCCGCGTTGCCGGGAGCGCGGGAGGAACTCGCGCGACGCCACCCGGATGCGCGCCTCTTCTCCTGCCGGACCCTGACCCGCCAGGAGTACGGCCTTCGATCCAACCCGCTCAGAGCGGCGGCAGAGTAAAATCGCCGCAGTTGGGGCGTCGCCAAATTGGTAAGGCACCGGCCTTTGGAGCCGGCATTTCTAGGTTCGAGTCCTAGCGCCCCAGCCATTCCTTCCCTGTCGACTGCCGCCCCATTCCCGCGTAGAATCGCGCTCGCTTGACGAGCCACGCGTTCAACTACGGAGACCTCAAGATTTTCTCGGGGCGCGCGCATCCGGCGCTGTCCCAGGAGATCTGCGCGTACCTCGGCATCACGCTCGGCGAGTTGACGCTCTACAACTTCTCGGATGGCGAGGACTATTGCCAGATCGACGAGAACGTGCGGGGCGCGGATGTGTTCGTGATTCAGCCGACGTGCTCGCCGGTGAACGACCACATGATGGAGCTGTTGATCCTGCTCGACGCCTTCCGGCGCTCGTCGGCTTCGCGGATCACCGCGGTGCTGCCGTACTTCGGGTACGCGCGGCAGGACAAAAAGGACAAGCCCCGGGTTCCGATTGCGGCCAAGCTGATGGCGGACCTGCTGACGGCCTCGGGCGCGGACCGGATCCTGACGATGGACCTCCACGCGGCCCAGATCCAGGGCTTCTTCAACATCCCGGTGGATCACCTCTTCGCGGCCCCGGTCATCCTGGACGCGATTCGCAAGCTGGTTCCCGAGGAGCTCGTCATCGTCTCGCCGGACGTGGGCGGCCTGACCCGGGCGCGGGCGATCGCCAAGCGGCTCGACGCGGCGCTGGCTGTGATCGACAAGCGGCGGACGGGCAAGAACGAAACAGAGATCCTGCGAGTGGTGGGCGAGGTCGAGGGCAAGGACGTCCTGATCCTGGACGACATGATCGACACCGCCGGCACGCTGGTCCAGGCCGAGGCCGCGCTGCGGCGCCAGGGGGCCCGGCGCACGTACGCCGCGGCGGTCCACGGGGTCTTCTCCGGGCCGGCTCTGGAGCGGATCGAGGCCTCAGGATTGGAGTCTTTGCTGGTTACCAACACCATCCCTGTCGAGGCGGCAATAGCCCGTTGCCCCCGTATCAAGGCGCTTTCGGTGGCCCCCCTCCTGGGAGAGGCCATTCAGCGGATTCACGACGGGACTTCCGTTTCGTCGCTTTTTGTGTAGAATCCGCCTCTTTGCGCGAATCTCCCGCGCGAGGTAGGCGATGAAAACGATTGAACTGAGCGTCGAGAAGCGCTCGACGACCGGAAAAAACGAAGCTCGGCGCGACCGCGTGGCGGGACGGATCCCGGCCGTGGTCTACGGGGCGGGCAAAGCCAACGTCCCGATCTCCGTCAACAAGAAGGCCCTGGCGGACCTGTTCCGCGAGGGAGCCGGCGAAAACGCCATCTTCCTGTTGAAGCTCGCGGGCTCGGACCAGAGCCGGCACGCGATGATCAAGGAGCTGCAGCGGGACCCGGTCTCGCGCAAGCCCCTGCACATCGACTTCGTCCGCGTCCTGATGGACGTGAAGATCACCCTGAAGGTGGCCATCGAGGTCGTCGGGATCGCGCGCGGCGTCAAGGCCGACGCGGGCATCCTGGACCTCGTCACCCGCGAGATTGAGATCGAGTGTCTCCCGACCAACATCCCGGCCCACATCGCGGTCGACGTGAGTGAGCTCGGAATCGGAGACGCCATCCGCGTCTCGGATCTCCCGGCCATCGAGGGCGTCCGGATCGTCGAAAGCCCCGAGAAAGTGGTCGTCCACGTCGCCCACCCGACACGCGAGGTGGAGGTGGTCGCTGTCGCCGAGGCGGGCGCCGAGCCGGCCGAGCCCGAGGTCCTGAAGAAGGGCAAGGTCGTGTCCGAGGACGAGGGCGACGAGAAGAAGGACGAGAAGAAGAAGGAGAAGGAAAAGGAGAAGTAGCCTCTGCACGCGATTGTCGGCCTCGGGAATCCGGGAGCCGAATACGAAGCGACGCGGCACAATGCGGGTTTTCGCGTCGTGGAGGCCCTCGCGGAGGAGGAAACGGTACGGATCCGGTCGCGCGAGTGTTCCTCGCGGGTGGGCCGGGGAAGAGTCGGGGAGACCGCGGTGCTCCTCGCCCTTCCGCAGACGTTCATGAACGCCTCGGGTGAGGCCGTTCGCGCTCTTTGCCAGAAACACAGCGTCGACCCATCGGGGCTCTGTGTCGTCGTCGACGACATCGACCTGCCGCTCGGCGTCCTGCGCATGCGCGCGCGGGGCTCCGCGGGGGGGCAGAAGGGGCTCCGGTCGGTCATCGCACATCTCGGCACAACGGACTTCGCGCGCCTGCGCGTGGGGATCCGGGGCGAGAAATACTCGCGTGAGCGCGACCTCGCGGACTACGTCCTCGAGCCGTTCTCCAAAGGCGAGCGTGCACAGTTCGAAGAGAGCATTGGAAAGGCCGTCGCGGTCCTCCGGCTCTGGTTGACGCAAGGAATCGACGCCGCGATGCGGCGGGCGAATGTTTTACCTTCCTCTCCGGACCAGCTCAGTCCGGATTGAAATCCACGAGGAGGAGCAGATGAGGCTCTATGACATCGTTGTTCTGGTCACGCCCGACCTGAGCGACGAGGACGCGGCGAAAGTCGTGGCCGAATACAGGAAGATCCTGGTGGACGGCGGGGCGAACGTCGTCAAGGAAGAGCCGTGGGGCAAGCGCCGGCTCGCCTTCCCGATCCTGCGCAAGCGCGACGCCTACTACCACTACTGGCAGGTCGAGTCGGCCCCGGCCGCCGTGGCCGAGGCGCAGCGGCGCATGGGCCTCTCCGACCAGGTGCTCCGGCACCTCGCGGTCCGCGTGGACGAGGAGCTGACCCGCCAGGCGAAGATGAACGAGCGGCTGCGGTTGAAGGCCATCAAGCGGCCCCCGCGGCCGGCGCCCGCGCTCGCGGCGCCCGGTGAGGGGTCGCCCGCGGCGGCGCCCGAGAGGAGCGAGTCATGAGAATGGGTGGAGGGTCCGGGCGGCCGCCGACGGGCGCCCGCGGCGCCGCGGCCGGCAAGGACGGCAAGGGCGGTCCGCGCAAGAAGTTCTTCGTCCGCCGCCGCAAGGTCTGCAAGTTCTGCGCAGAGAAAATCGAATACATCGACTGGAAAGACGTGAAGATGCTCCAGGGTTTCATCCCCGAGCGCGGCAAGATTCTTCCGCGCAGGATTTCGGGAACCTGCGCGCTCCACCAGCGCAAGCTCCAGACGGCCATCAAGCGCGCCCGTTCGATCGCGCTGTTGCCGTACGCCACGGATTAGCGGGAGGGGATGACCTCTCCGGAAGCGGTGGCGGCGCCCCTGCCGCCCCCGCTCGGTCGGTTCGAGGCGCCGCTGGCCGCTTTCGTGGCGGCGGCGGCGTTCTCGGCCGTATTCCTCGTGCCGCTCTTCGGCGTGGTGGGCCTGCCGCTGGCGTCGGTGCCCCTCGTGAGGCTGGCGCACCGCCAGGGACTCCTCACGGCGCTGGCGGCATGCGCGCTGGCGTGCGCTCTGCTCTTCGGCCTCGGCTGGGCGCTCGGCGGCCTCGGCGCCGGCGTGGCCCTGGCGTTCGTGGGAGCGGGTGTCACCACTCTTCCGCCGGCTTCGGTCGGGTTCCTGCGTGCGGGCGCCGAGCCCTCCCGGTGCTACCTCGGGCTCTGCATTGCCGGATGCGCGTTCCTCGCCGCCGCGTTCGCGGCGGTGATGGGTGGGCCGGGGCCTTCGCTGACCGCCGAGGTGGCCGCGAGCTTCGACCGGCTCATTCCGTCCGCGATGGACTCCTACGCGCGCTCGGGGGCCAACGCCGAGATCGTGGCCCGCATGCGCGGCACCTTTGAAGCCGCGCGGGACTTCGCCCAATACTGCCTCTGGGGAATCCTGGGGGTGCTCTGGGTCTTCGGGGGAGCGATCGCCTTTTATCTCGGGGCCCGCCTGTCCCGGCCCGCTGCCACGGCCGACGCGACCCGGTTCGAAGCCCTTCGGGTGCCCGCGGCCGGCGCGGGGTTCTTCGTGGCCGCCGGGGCCGGTTTCGGCCTGCTGGAGGGGGATGGGCGCAGGGTGGCCGCCAACCTGCTCCTGCCGCTTCTGGCCTTGTATTTTGTGGCCGGTCTCTCTATCATCTGCCACTTCTTTCGGAGGTGGTTCCGGGCGCGGATCCTCCGAATCGGCTTGTATGCTCTGGCCGCCTATTTTCCGATCAACGTCGGGGTGGCGCTGCTGGGGCTCTTCGATTGGTACGTGGATTTTCGCCGCCGGGGCGAGGGAGTAGTCGAGAAGTCATGAAAGTCATTCTGGCCGACGATGTTCGCGGTCTCGGGCACCGCGGAGAGACTGTCACCGTGAAGCCCGGCTACGCGCGCAATTTCCTCCTTCCGCAGGGATTCGCCTACGAGGCGACGGCCGCCAACGTGCGCCGCCTGTCGGAGGACAAGAAGAAGTACGACGAGAAAATGCTGCAGGGCAAGGCCGTCGCCGAAGAGGCCTCGAAGAAGGTCGAAGGCCTCACGGTCACGATCGTGAAGAAGGCCGGCGAAGAGGGGCACCTCTATGGATCGGTCACCCCGGCCGAGATCGCCGATGCGCTTGCCGCGAAGAACGTCGAGGTGGACCGGCGCCGCATCGAGCTCGCCGAGCCCATCCGCCGGCTGGGCACGCACACCGTGCACGTTCGCCTGCATCGCGACGTCGTGGCGACTCTGAACGTCGAAGTTCTAGCACTCAACGCACCGGTTTCGTAAAGAGCGCGGCGCCAGTTCGGCGCCACCACGTTTCTTGAATTCCGTGTCGTAGGGGCGGGGCTTGCCCCCGCCCGCTTTGAGGAAAACTGTGGCTGATGCGGGCGGCCGCAAGGGCCGCCTCAACGGCCCCTGGGGCGAACAGAGTTACCTCGGTGGTTGCGCGGGCTCGGGGATCGTTCCGTCGCCGAGCATCTCGCCCTTCTTGGGGAGGTAGAACGGTTGCTGCATGGACCAGGGGAGCCTGGCGATTTCCTGAGAGCGCGAGGTCCATTCTTCGGTCGGTTGGGATCCACTGACGAACGCTTCGAGCACGGGCAGGGGCGTATCGGCCGTCGCCTTGAGCCCCGTTTCGTAGTCGACGGGGGTGAAGACGATGTTCGCCGGGACGTCGAAGTCTTCCTGGGGATCGATGCGGCCGTGGTCCTTCATCTTCTCGAGGATGCGGATCCAGATGGGCAGGGCGGCGTGCGCGCCGTCGGCGCCCTTGCCGATCGTCTGCGTCTTCAGGTCGTTGCCCACCCACACGCCGATCGTGTACCGGGGCGTCGACCCGATGAACCAGGCGTCGGTGAAGTCGTTGGTCGTTCCGGTCTTGCCGGCGATGTTGAGCTTGAGCCGATTCGCGGAGGCCCCGGTGCCCCGCTGGGTGACGCCGCGCAGGATCTGGAGCAGTTGGAAGGCGGCCTGCGGGCTCTCGACTTCACGAGCATCGGGATGGGTCGTCTCGAGCACGTCGCCGTTGGAATCGGTGACCTTTTCGATCAGGTAGGGCGTGAACGCGAGGCCCTGGTTCGCGAAGACCGTGTACGCCGACGTCAGCTCGAGGAGGCTGACCTCGAAGGCGCCGAGCGGCATCGACGGATAAGGGATCAGGTTCTGGCGGACCCCGAGCCGGTGCGCGGTCTCGATCACGCGCGGCAAGCCGACCATCTCGGCGACCCGGATGGCCGGGATGTTGTACGAGTGCTCGAGCGCCTTGCGCAACGTGACGATGCCGTGGAACTTGGAGTCGTAGTTGCTCGGCCGGTAGGGCGGCTGGCGCGGGTCGATGACGATCGAAAGCGGGCCGTCGAACACGGTGTCCGCGGCCGTGTATCCCTGTTCGAGCGCCGTGAGGTACACGAAGGGCTTGAACGCCGAGCCCGCCTGCCGCAGCGCCTGGGTCGCGCGGTTGAACTTGGACGAGGTCCAGTCGGATCCGCCGACCATGGCGCGGACAGCGCCGCTCGCGTTCTCGATGATCAGGACCGCCCCCTGCTCGCGCGGTTCCTGGTCGAGGGAAAGCGAGAGCGACCCGTCCTTGCCTTTCTGAACGGTCACGGTCACGAGGTCGCCGGGCTTCAGGATCTTTGCGGCGCTCGCGGCGCCGGTCCAGGCCAGGGAGGAGTTGGGGAGCGCCAACGTCTGCTTCCCGATTCGCACCTCGGCGCCGCCGGCGGTCATCCTGAGTACGAGGGCGCGCATCGATTCGCCCTCCTCGATCTTCGCGCCGTCCCACGAGGGATCCACGTACGACTCGAGGGAGTGGGAGCCGTTCTCGGAGAGGTTGCGGGGCTTGTGGAAGCCGTGGCGGCGGGACAGCTGGCGCAGCCCCCACCCGAGCGCCTCCTCCGACCACGCCTGCATCTCGGGGTCGAGGGTGGATTCGACGCGCAGGCCCCGGCGATAGAGGTCCTTCTC
>JANMBR010000177.1:0-13027 GCA_031360505.1 Acidobacteriota bacterium | reverse complement strand
GAGACTCCCTTGGCCCCGACGTCGACCATCATCATGTGGTTGTCGGTGCCGCCCGAGACGAGGCGAAGCCCGCGCTTCGTGAGTGCGGCCGCGAGCGCCTTCGCATTCTCGACGACGCGCTCCTGGTAGACGACGAATTCGGGCGTCGCGGCCTCGGCGAAGGACACCGCCTTGGCGGCGATGACGTGCTCGAGCGGACCGCCCTGCACTCCCGGAAAGACGTTGCGGTCGAGGTCCTTCGCATGGACGGCGCGGCAGAGCACCATCCCTCCCCGCGGACCGCGCAGCGTCTTGTGCGTCGTCGTCGTGACGAACGGGGCGTGCGGCACGGGGGACATGTGCAGCCCCGCGATGACGAGCCCGGCTATGTGGGCGATGTCGCACATCAATGCGGCGCCGACCTCGTCGGCGACCGCCCCGAACCGCGCGAAATCGATCTCGCGCGAGTAGGCCGAGGCGCCCGCGATGATTATCTTCGGCCGGTGCTCGCGCGCGAGCGCCGCCATCGCGTCGTAGTCGATGCGCTCGTCCTCGCGGCGCACGCCGTAGGCCACCACCTTGTACTCGCGGCCCGAGAACGACAGCGGATGCCCGTGGGTCAGGTGGCCGCCGTGCGACAGATCCATCCCGAGGATCGTGTCGCCCGCCTTCAATGCCGTGAGGTACACGGACATGTTCGCCTGGGAGCCGGAGTGCGGCTGGACGTTCGCATGCTGCGCGCCAAAGAGCGCCTTCGCGCGGTCGATGGCGAGCTGCTCGACCTTGTCCACGAACACGCAGCCGCCGTAGTACCGCTTTCCTGGATAGCCCTCGGCGTACTTGTTCGTCAGGACCGAGCCCTGCGCCTCGCGCACCGCGCGCGAGACCCAATTCTCGGAGGCGATGAGCTCGAGCCCCTCGTTCTGGCGGCGCCCCTCGGCCTCGATCCAGCGGGCGATCTCGGGGTCCACGACATTGAGATCGCGATCCATCAGGGCGGCGGGGGCTTGCGGCATGCGCACCTCTTTCTTTTTGTCTGTCTATCCAACGACGAGCTGGCGGTATTCGGTGTTGCAGTAGCTGTCGGTCATCCCGGCGATGTGATCCGCGATCGCGCGGTAGAACTCGGGCCGCGGCTGGTATTGCGCCGCGACCTCGCGCTCGATGGACGCCAGCGGGACCTCGCGCAGGAACCGCGCGCCGAGGTCGCGCTCCATGCCCCGCAGGACGTCGTCGGGAAGCAGCCGCGGGTTGTCGCGGTAGGCGCTGAAAATTCCGGCGAGCACGCGCCGGGCGTGCCCGTCGTGCCGCGATACGGGGAAGGAGTGGATGATGTGGCGGTAGACGAACTCCCGCAGCTCCGTGTAGAGCCTGTGGCCTTCGTCCGTGAATCCAACGAGATCGCCCGGGAGTGCGTCGCGCCGGGCGTAGAACGCGTCGGTGCTCGCGATTCCGGTCGCCCCGAGCCACCGCTCGATGCGGGCCCGCGACCCCTCCAGGAGGTCCGCCGAAAGCGTGGCGATCATGCCGCGGATGAGCGACGCTCGGCGCGACGCGGCGTCGTTGCCGTATCCCCGCGCCGAACGCACCAGGCGCGCGATCGCGAGCTCCTCGATCGCGGCCTCCTCGGTCAGCGGCAGGCCGTCTTCGAGATCGTGCGTCTGCTGAGCGATCTCGTCGGACCAGTTGACGGCCTGCGCCTCCAGCGTGCCCCCGGAGCCAAACCGCAGGCCTTCGCCGAAGTCGAGCGGGAACGGGAAGTCCTTCGGCCACGCGGTGTGCTTGAGCATCCCCTCGCGCACGTCGTGCGTGAGGTTCAGGCCCGGCTCGTCGTAGCGCTTCTCGAGGCGATCGACGACGCGCACCGACTGGTAGTTGTGCTTGAATCCGCCGGCCTCGGGGTGGCTCTCGCGCAGCAGGCGGTCGAGCACGTATTCGCCGGAGTGCCCGAAAGGCGTGTGGCCGAGGTCGTGGCCGAGCGCGATCGCCTCGGTCAGGTCTTCGTTCAGGCCGAGAGCGCGGGCGACGCTGCGCGCGATCTGCGCGACCTCGATCGTGTGGGTCAGGCGCGTCCGGAAGTGGTCGCCTTCGTAGGGAATGAAGACCTGCGTCTTGTGCTTGAGCCGGCGAAACGCGCGGGAGTGGATGATCCGGTCGCGGTCGCGCGCATAGTCCGTGCGCGCGTCGCCCGGGCTCGAAGACACGGCGCCGCGGGGTCGGTCGGCGCGCGCGCTCTTGGAGGCATAGATCGCGAGCCGCTCCTCTTCGAGCCGCTCGAAGTGCTCCCGCGTGAAGGGCGCGACGACCGTGGTCATGGCCTCTTAAGAAAAGCGGCCGGAGAGGAGCAGGCAGCGCGCCTCGCCGACCAGGTAAAGGGATCCGGCGACGATTATAGATTCGCCCGAGGGATCGGCGAGCAGCTCCTCGAGCGCAGCCGCGAGGCTCGGGGACATCGCGACATCCGGCCTCCCCGGAGCGAAGCGCCGGAACAGCTCCTCCGGCGACGCCGCCCGCGCAGAGCCGGCCGGAACCAGTCGGACGCGCCGCACGACCGGAGTCAGCGCCGCCCCCATGCTTTCGATGTCCTTGTCGGCCATCGCTCCGAAGACGAGGTCGGGTTCGAGCCCGGCGCCGGCGATGAACGTCGCCAGGGCTGCAGCCCCGTCCGGGTTGTGACAGCCGTCTACGAGAACCGTCTTGCCCCGCACGGCGAAGCTTTCCAGCCGGCCAGGCCAGCGGACGGCTGCGACGCCGCGCACGACGGCCTCGGAACCGATCCGGAACCCCGGGGCCAGCAGCTCCGCCGCGCGCACGGCCGTCGCGGCGTTCTCCGCCTGGTGCGGGCCGGCCAGCGGCGTGGCGAGGTCGTACGACCACTCCGGGGTGGTCAATCGAAATCGCGTTCCCGAGACCAGCGATTCATCGGCGATGATCCTCGTCTCGTCGACCATGCGATGCAGCCCGGCCCCGGACCTCTTCGCCGCGTCGTCGAAGACGGCGAGCACCTCGGGAAGGCGGCTCGCCACCAGCGCGGGGCGCCCCGAGCGGAAGACGCCCGCCTTCTCGAAGGCGATCATTGCCACCGTGGACCCAAGGTCCTCCACGTGGTCGAGCGAGATCGACGTGACCACCGCGAGAATCGCGGGAGCGACGTTGGTCGCGTCGAACCGCCCGCCGAGGCCGACCTCGAGGATGGCCAGCTCGAGCCCGCGACGCGCGAACGCGACGAAGGCCGCCGCCGTCATCGCCTCGAAGTACGTCACCGGCACCGCGGGCGCCCGATCCGCGGCCGCGAAAACCTCGCCGAGCGCCGCGTCGAGCTCTTCGGGCTCGATGTCGTCCGCGCCAAACCGGATCCGCTCGGTCACGTCCCCGAGGTGGGGCGACGTGTAGAGCCCTGCTCGCACCCCCGCCGCTCCCGCGATCGCGGAGAGAGTCGCGGCCGTCGAGCCCTTCCCGTTCGTGCCCGCGACGAGCACAGGGGGCACGCGTCGTTCGGGCCGGCCGAGCCGCTCGCACACGACGTCGATCGCTGCGAGGCCGAGTTTCATGCCGCGCAGGTCAAGAGACCCGAGGCGCGCGAGTGCCGGCAGCCGTGGCATCATGACCGCGCCGCTCGAGGGACGCTCGTCAGGCGGCGTTGCCGTAGAGCAGGCGCAGACACCGGCCAACCCTCGCCTTCATCTCGGAGCGGTCGACGATGAAGTCGAGCATCCCGTGCTCGAGCAGGAACTCGGAGCGCTGGAATCCCTCGGGGAGCACCTGGCGGATCGTCTGCTCGATGACGCGCGGGCCGGCGAAGCCGATGAGCGCGTTGGGCTCGGCGATATTGAGGTCGCCGAGCATCGCGTAGGACGCCGTGACGCCGCCCGTCGTGGGGTCCGTCATCACCGACACGTACGGGATCCGCGCCTCGGCCAACCGCGAGAGCGCCGCCGAGATCTTGCCCATTTGCATGAGCGACAGGATGCCTTCCTGCATGCGCGCGCCGCCGGAGGTCGAGACGATGATCAGGGGCTTGCGTTCGGCGAGCGAGCGCTCGGCCGCGCGCGTGATCTTTTCGCCGACGACCGACCCCATCGACCCGGCCATGAAGAAGAACTCCATCGCGCCGATCACGACGGGGATGCCCTCGAGGGTTCCGGAGCCGACGACGATCGCATCCGAAGGGCCCACGTTGTCCTCGGCGTCGCGCAGTCGGTCCCGGTACTTCTTGCTGTCCCGGAACTTCAGCGGGTCGGACGAGCGCAGGTTCGTGTCGTGCTCGACGTATTCCTCACCGTCGAAAAGCATCCGCAGCCTCTCGGGCGCCGACAGCCGGAAGTGGAACCCGCACTTCGGGCAGATCTTGAAATTGCGGGCGAGCTCCTTGTTGTAGAGGATCTGCCGGCAGTTGTCGCACTTGACCCAGAGCCCCTCCGGGACTTTGCTCGGGCGCCCCTCGCGGGGCTCCTTGGGCGCACGGTCTTTCTTGAACCACATGAGAAGGGGTCGAATCGTAGCAGGATCGGACCGGAAGTGCCGGGGTCTTGGCGCACAAAACGTTCCAGCGCCATGACTTAGAGGTCGAAAGAACCCGCGGGCAGGACGTCGCTGCGCACTCCGAATCGCGCCCCGCGTCGCTCGAAGGGAGCCCCGTAGGCCAGGCTCAGATTCTCCGGGGTCAGCACCTCGGAGCGGGGCCCGCGAGCGATCGTCCGGCCCGCCTTGAGGAGCAGGACGGAGCTCGCCAGCCCCGACGCGAGCCCGATGTCGTGCGTAACGAGGAGCACGGTCGTCCCGCGCTCGCGGTGGATGCGCCAGAGCGTCTCCAGAAACTCGAGTCCGTGACGCGGGTCGAGGCCCGCCGTGGGCTCGTCGAGCAGCCAGACTTCGGCCTCCTGGCACAGGGCGCGCGCCAGAAAGACGCGCCGCCGCTCGCCCCCGGAGAGAGCCGACGCGTCGCGCTCGGCGAGCGCCTCGACATCGCAGGCCCGCATCGCATCGCGGGCGCGCCGGAAATCCTCCGCAGTCTCGGCGACGAACCCGTTGCCATGGGGGGCGCGGCCCTGCAGCACGAGATCGAGCGAGCGGATCGGAAACACGAGCTCCACGCTCTGCGGCACGTAGGCGATCCGGCGCGCGGTCTGGCGCCGAGGCAACGATTCGAGGCCGCGCCCGTCGAACTCGAGGACGCCGCCGGAGGGACGCAGCACGCGGGCGAGGATCTTCAGGAAGGTGGACTTGCCGGACCCGTTCTCACCGAGGACGGCGACGATTTCTCCGGCCGGGATTGAGGCGTTCAGGCCGTCGAGCGCCTTGCTGTCGCCGTAGCGCGCGGTCAGTCCGCGGGCCTCGATCAGGCCGGCCGTCACGGCGTCCTCAGCAGCAGCCACGCGAAGAGCGGCGCCCCGAGCGCCGCCGTGATGGCGCCAATCGGCAGCTCCACCGGCGCGAGCGCCGCGCGGGACACGGCATCGGCCACGACGAGCAGCGCCGCGCCCGCCAGAGCCGAAAGCGGGAGCAACGTGCGCTGGTCGTTGCCGGCGATCGCCCGCACCCCATGGGGAACCAGCAGCCCGACGAACCCGATCACGCCCGCGAACGCGACGGCCGCGCCCGTCAGAAGCGAGGCCGCGAGGAAGACCACGCGCTTGGTCCGTTCCGTGTCGACGCCGAGCGCCGCCGCGCTCTCCTCGCCCACGGCAAAAAGGTTGAGGCGGCCGGCCGCGGCGAGCAGGACCGCCGCGCCACCGAGCGCGTAAGGCGCCAGCGCCGCCACCTTTCCGGGCGTGGCGTCGGCGAGGCTTCCCATCATCCAGAAGAGCATGGTGCGCGAGGCCTCGCCCGACGCGATCGAGAAGGCCGCGAGCAGCATCGCCGAGAAAAAGGCGTTTGCGATCAGCCCTGCCAGCAGCAGCCTTTGCAGGTCGAGCCGGCCGCCGCGCCGCGCGAGCGCCGCGACGCCGACCGAAGCGGCTGCGGCGCCCAGAAAGGCGGCAGCCGGCGAGACGAGGGGCGACGCGCCAAGCAGGGCCGCGCACGCCGCGCCGGCGGCGGCGCCGCCCGAGGTCCCGAGCAGGAAGGGGTCGGCAAGCGGATTCTTGAGCAGCGCCTGCAGCGCGGCCCCCGCGAGCGCAAGGCAGCCCCCGACGAGGGCCGCGAGCGCGACGCGCGGAAGCCGCAGGGCCGCCAGCATCCGCGCCGTCTCCCCCGCCTCGCCGCGGCCCGGCAAAAGATCCGCGAGCGGCAGGTGCACGCCGCCGACCGAAAACGCGATCGCCGCGACGACGAGAACGAGCAGCGTCCCGGCGAGCAGCGCCGGCCCGCGGGAAATGGGCTTCATTGCGTCGCTCGGGCCAGCAGCTCGAGGGTGTCGAACACCCGCGGCCCCGGCCGCGTCAGGGCGGCCTCGTCGAGGCGGATCCGACGGGCGCGCGCGACCGGCCCGCGTGAAAGCGCTCCCGTTGCAAACGCGCGGTCCCACGCGGGCCGCGTCTCGACCGAGTCGGGCGCGACGACGAGATCGACCGGCGCCGTTGCGACGTACTCGCCGGAGAGGATCGGCCAGCCGCGACGGTCCCCGACGATATTGTCCGCGCCGGCTTCCGTGAGCAGATCGTTCAGAAAGGTCTGCCCGCCGGCGGCCTGCGGCGGGTCCGGCCAGACGAGCAGCAGGGCGCGCGGCCGGGGGCGGCCTGCAGCCTGGGCGCGCACGGCCCCGCGCTTGCGCTCGAGGTCGGCGACGAGCCGCCGGCCCTGCTCGGGCCTGCCGAGCCGCCCGGCCACGATGCGGATGCTCTCGAGCACGGCGTCGAGCGAGCCCGAGGGCGTGACCGTGACGGGAAGGCCCGCGCTCTCGAGCGCGCGCACGCTTCCCTGAGCGTTGCCCTCGGCAACGGCAAGCACGAGGTCGGGGCGCAGCGCCGCCACTTTCTCCGGATCAATCTCGAGGCCTCCCACGCGCGGGATGGCTCGCGCCGCCTCGGGGTAGTCCGAGTACTCGGAGACGCCCACGAGGGAGCCGCCGGCGCCGAGCGCGAAGACGATCTCCGTCAGGTTGGGTGCGAGCGTGACGATGCGGCGCGGCGCGGCGGCCACCGTCGTCGCCGGACGCAATTCCCGGCGGCAGCCGAGCACGAGCTCGGCGGCCGCCAGCAATCCAGGAAGGGCCCGGTGGAGCAGAGAGCGGCGCGACCCCGCTCCCCCAGCGACGCGGATCAACCCTGCGATTCGGCCTCTTCGAGCTCGTTGCGGACGCCGAGACGCTGGCAGGCCGCGTCGTACATCTGCCGCGCCGCCTTCTGCGCCGTCTGCAGCTCGGCCAGCCGGTCCTTCACCTTCGCGAGCTCCTCCTGGATCTCGCCCTCGAGCTCCTGGATCTCGCGCTTGGTGACCGACAGCGTATTTTCGTAGAACTTCTTCTGATCGTTGGAAAGGGCCATGCCCGTTGACCTCCTCAAGTTGTCTCGACTCCGGACTGCTGGTTAGGGTTTCACATCCACGATGATGGGACGCCACATCTTGACCGGAACGCCGTTCTTGGTGGCGGCCCGAAACTTCGCACCGCGCACTGCCGTCAGGACCGCGTCGTTGATGGCCGCCTGGAGCCCCTGCTGGAGGCGCGCCTCGACCGCGTTGCCATTTTCATCGACGAGCACCAAAACGACGACTCTCCCCTCCACGCGCTGCTGGCGCGCGATCGGAGGATAGACGACGCGGGGCGGCGACACGAGCGTGGGCTCGATGACGCCCACTCCGGGCCCGACCAGATCGCCGCGGCGCAGCTCCGGTTCGGGAGCCGGCTTCGGCGCCTCGACCGTCGGCGCAGGAGGCTCGGTCGGCACGGCGGTCGGGACCGGGACCGCCGTCGGGGGATTCGTCGGCTCGGCCGTCGGCTCGGGTGGAGCGGTGGCGGCCATGACGGGAACCGCGGCAGCCGCCGGGGCCTTCGCCCCGGCCACGGCCGTCTTCTCGAGCTCCTTGCGGCGGGTCGCGAGCTGACGCTGCACTTCCGCTTCGACGGTCTTCGGATCGATGCCCGCCGCGGCCGGCGTCGACGCGGGCGCCGCGGCCGCGGCTGTCGCAACGGCGACCGCCGTCGGCGCGGGCGTCGGGTTCGGGGCAGCGATCGAGGGCCCTGCCGCCTGCGGCTTCATGAATTTCCAGGCGAGGAACGCGGCCAGGGCGACTGCGGCCGCGGCAACGCCGATGACGAGTGGGGTCCGGCTCTTTTCTGCCTCCGCCGACTTCTCGAGCGAGCCAAAGACTCCTGGCGTCGGGCGCGACGGCTCCCGGACCGGGGGCGGCGGCGCAACGGGAGGGGGCGGGCTCGGGGGCGCGGCGTCGGCCGGCGCGGGCGGACGCGGCGTCGCTCCGGTCTTGCGGGGGACGGGAGCCCCCTTCGACTTGCGCTTGCGCGCCGCGGGCTCGGCCTCGTGCGCCGCCTGCGCGACCTCGCGCGCCTTCGCCTCTTCCACCGCGCCCTCTTCGGCCTGCAGCCGATGGAGGTAGATCGCGACGTCCGCGCTGCCCGGTGCCGGCGTGTAGGAGTAGAGAACCGAATCGAGGTCGCGCAGCAGGTCGGACGCGTTCGAGTAGCGGTCGTCGGGCTCCCGGGCGAGCGCCTTCAACACGACCGCGTCGAGGTTGTGCGGGACTTCCGGGTTTCCGCGCGAGGGAGGCGGGACGTCGGCGACCCGCACTTTCTCGAGAATGTTGATGTCCGTGTCGCCGACGAACAGGCGCTCGCCCGTCAACAACTCGTGGAGCACGACGCCGAGAGAGAAGAGATCGCTCCGGCGGTCGATGGGCTTGCCCCACGCTTGCTCGGGCGACATGTACTGGATCTTGCCCTTGAGCGCGCCCGACTGGGTCTTCGAGGCCTTCGACGCCGCCTTGGCGATGCCGAAGTCGCACAGCTTGATGTCGCCCTCGTAGGAGATGAGGATGTTCTGCGGCGAAACGTCGCGATGCACGATGTTCAACTCGTGCCCCTCCGCGTCGCGGCGGCGATGGGCGTAGTCGAGCGCCGAAGCGACCTTGGAGGCGACGTACACGGCGAGCGGGACCGGAATCGGCGTGCTCATCTCGCGGCCCGCCTGCTGGATCGCGCGCAAGTCGCGCCCATCCACGTACTCCATCGCGATGAAGTAGCCACCGGCCTGGATTTTTCCGAGGTCGTAGATGTGGATGATGTTCGGGTGGTTCAACTGCGCGGCGAGCTTCGCCTCGTCGGCGAACATCGTCACGAACTCTTCGTCGTCGGCCAGGTGCGGCAGGATCTTCTTGATCGCGACGATCTTCTGGAAGCCCTCGACGCCCGTGCGCTTGGCCTTGTAGAGCTCGGCCATGCCGCCGCTAGCGATCCGCTCGAGGATCTCGTACTGGCCGAAATGGTCCGGGCCCGACGACGCGACCGCGGCCGCGGGCTCTTCGCGCTTTCGCGGCGCGCTCGGCGCCGCCGGCGCAGCAAAGGACGGGGCGGGCGCGGCGCTGGCCGGAGGCTTCGGGCGCGACAGGACGCCCGACAGCGTGTCCGAGAGGATCTTGTCCACGTCGGTGTCCGAGGAGAGCTTCTGGCGCTGCGGCGGGCCCGGAGTCGAGGGCGTCGCCGAAAGCGCCGTCTTGTCCGACCGCGCCGCCGGCCCCGAAGCCCCCATGGGCCGCGAGCTCATGAGTCCCGAGAGCGTGTCCCGCAGCCGCTTGTCCATGTCGTTCTCGGGCGGCGGCACTTTCGCCGCCGCCGGCGCGGACGCAGCGGGCGCTGGAGCAGCGGGCGCAGCCGCTGGAGGAGCCGGCGCCGGAGCCTTAGGGTCCGGGGCTTCGCCCGTCAGATCGTCGAGCACGTCCGAGAAAATATCCGACGAGGTCAGCGGCGACATGGCGGCCGCGACCTGGGCCGTGTCGATCCGCATCGTCTTGGCGCCCATGTCGGTCGCGTCCACCGCGTCCTGGACCGAGACCATGAAGTCTTCGTCGGAGAACGGCCGCAGGAGGATGTCGAAGGCGCCCACCTTCTGGGCATCGGCCTTGCGGTTGGTTCCCTTGTAACCGCTCATCATCAGGATGATCGGCGGCGCGGTGGCGCCCCCCTTCTTGCGGATCTCGCGAATGACTTCGGCGCTCGGGAGGCGCGGAAGCATGCCGGACAGAAGGATCAGATCGAACCTGGAAGCCCCGAAGGCCTGAAGCCCGGCCTCGCCGTCGTGGGCCTCCGTGAGGACGTGCCCGTGCGGCGTCAGCAGGTTGCGAACCCGCTCGACGTAGCGCGGCTCGTATTCGATCAAAAGAACCTTCTTCGGCATGGACTGGAACCCTATTGTCGCCGGAAACACAATAAAATCAAGGAGAACCGGGATGTCCGACGGCGGTCCGCCGCTCATATAATCCGCGCTCGATAGGAGATCTCATGTCCGGTCACAGCAAATGGAGCACGATCAAGCACAAGAAGGGCGCGGCCGACGCCAAGCGCGGGCGCGTCTTCACCAAGTTGATCCGCGAGATCACGATGTCGGCCAAGCAGGGCGGCGGCGCGCCCGAATCGAACCCGCGGCTGCGCAAAGCAATCGATGACGCCAAGGCCGTCAACATGCCGGCCGACAACATCAAGCGCGCCGTCCAGCGCGGCACGGGCGAGCTGCCCGGTGTCTCGTATGAAGAGATCACCTTCGAGGGCTACGGCCCGGGAGGGACGGCGGTCCTGGTCGAGACGCTCACGGACAACAAGAACCGGACGCTGCCCGAGATCCGGACGATCTTCTCCAAGAACGGTGGCAACCTCGGCGAGGCCGGATCCGTGCGCTTTCTCTTCCAGAAGAAGGGCTACATCGCGATCGAGAAGGACAAGGCGAGCGAGGACGCCGTGATGGAAGCCGCGATCGAGGCGGGCGCCGACGACGTCACGACCACCGACCAGTACCACGAGATCCAGACCGCGCCGGACAGCTTCGACGAGGTCAAGAAGCAGCTCGAGGCCAAGGGCCTGCCGCTGGCCGTTGCCGAGATCTCGATGATCCCCACGACCGAAGTTGCCCTCGACTCGCGCAAGGCCGACCAGATGATGAGGCTCATGGAAGCGATCGAGGACCACGACGACGTGCAGAACGTCTGGGCGAATTTCGACTTCGCGGAAGCGCCGGCCGAAAAGTAGCCGTGAAAATCCTCGGGCTGGATCCCGGGACCGTCGCGACCGGTTTCGGGATCGTGGTCTTCGAGGACGGGCGCCTCACACTCGAATGCTGCGGGGTCTGGCGTCCCCCGGCGAAAATGACCCTCGCCGCCAAGCTCGAATTCCTTTCCGCGGCGGCCTTCGCGCTCATCGGGCAAGCCGGGCCGACGGCCGTCTCGGTCGAGACCGTCTTTGCGGCGAAAAACATCGCGTCCGCATTGAAGCTCGCCCACGCCCGAGGAGCCCTCATGGCGGCCGCCGCCCGCGCGAATCTGCCCGTCTTCGAGTACGAGCCGCGCCTCGTCAAGAAGGCGATCGTCGGCTACGGCCAGGCCGAGAAGGAGCAGGTGCGCGGGATGGTCCTGTCGCTGCTGGCGCGCCAGCGCTCCCGCATCCCCCTCGACGCCGCCGACGCGCTCGCCGTGGCGATCTGCCACCTCCACGCCCCGCCCGCCCGATAATCCGCCGCCTGCGGTCTGCCGCCCGCGACAGCGGGGTGCTAGCATCTGGGGGCTTATGTCTTTCCAGGGTTCCATCCAGGAGCTCCCGGTTCCCGACATCATCCAGCTCGTCTCGGTCTCCGGAAAGACCGGGATGTTCATGCTGGTCCGGGGAGCCGAGCGCGGCTATATCTACCTGCGCAACGGCCGCATCGTGCACGCGGAGCTGGGCGGGGTCACCGGCGAGGAGGCCGTCTACGCCCTGGCAATCTGGTCGACCGGTGACTTTCAGTTCACCCCCGGAAAGGAAGCCGAAACGTCCTCGATCGACAAGACGAACACCTCCCTGCTGATGGAAGCCGCGCGGCGCCTGGACGAGTGGAAGGTCCTGGCGCGCAAGGTCCCCGACGTCGATCACGTTCCCGTCCTGAAGCCGCGCAGCATGGGCGAGCCCGTGACGCTTTCGCCGCCCGAATGGAATCTCGTGATTCGCATCGACGGGCGCAAGAGCGTCGAGGAGCTCTCGCGAGCCACGAGCTCGAACTCGTTCGAAACCGCAAAGGTCCTGTACGGCCTCGTGACGAGCGACCTCGTGGACATGCGCGCGCGCGACGCCAACGCGAGAGCGGCGGCCCTGGCGGCTTCGCCCTCCCCCGCTTCCGCAATAGCCCCGACGCGTCCAGCCTCCGCTGCGTCCGGGGGCGCCCCGGCGCGCCCCGGCGCTTCCACGACGAACATGCTCGGCGACGAGAAGAAGATCCTCATGATCCTGTGCACCCGGGTCAAGCAGGAGGCCGAAGGGGCAATCGGAGAGGCGAACCTTCCCGGCATCGACCGGCCTTACAAGCAGGCTCTCGCCGAGATCGACAAAGGCCGCGGTGTCGAGGCCGTGCGCGACCTGATCCGCGCCACCGAGAAGGCGATCTCGTCGATCCGCGGCCCGGCCATCATGAGGGCCTTCCAGGAAAAGATGTCCCTGGTCATGCAACCCAAAGTGTAGCGGCGGGGCTTGCCCCCGCCCGCATCTGCAACACTGTGACCATTGCGGGCGGCCGCAAGGGCCGCCCCTACGGACCGAACTGCGGGCGAGCAGAGGCACCTGTCCGGAAGGACACCCCCCTGTCCAAGCAGAAGATGTTTGGCAATTTGCTGACTTTGGCTTATTCTATTCGGCAGCTACGTTCCCGTCCCCGGTTCGAAAGGAGACACTGATGGCGAAGCGGACCATGCTCCTCGGTATGCTCATTTGCCTGGTCGGCGCCGCTGCATATGCGCAGCCCGCCGTCATCGCCCCGAACACGGGTGGCGACATCGGATTGTTCACGATGACCACGGCCGACGGCCCCCGGGCTGGGCATCTCACGCTGGGCTTTTACACCTGGTATTCCCCGCAGGTGGCTGGCGAGTTCTACTCCGGGCAACCGGATTCGACCCGCTACTTCGCCCACTACGGCGGAGC
>JANMBR010000148.1:0-11497 GCA_031360505.1 Acidobacteriota bacterium | reverse complement strand
GGGTCGCCCCGCATGTGGTACCCGTTCTCCTCCCAGAATCCCGCACGGTCCTCGCGCACGAGCTCGAAGCCGCTGGCCCACTTCGCACCCTTCCAGAAGTAGAGGTGCGGGATCACGACACGCATCGGGGCGCCGTGATCGACGGTCAAGGGCTGCCCGGAATGATGCGTCGCAAGGAGGTTCTCCTCGCGGTCGAGATCCGAGAGCGGCACGTTCGTCGTCCAGCCGCCGACAGCGTGCTCGACGACGAAGCGCGCCTCGGGCTTCGGGCGCGCGATCTTCAGGACCTCCCGCACCGGAACGCCCTCCCACTCGTTGTCGAGCTTCGTCCAGTGCGTGACGCAGTGAACGTCGTTCTTGCGCGCCGCGCGGGGGAGCTCCTGGAACTCCTCCCAGGTCCACGAGGTCGGATTCTCGACCTCGCCCCAGATCGAGAACTTCCATGATGCCATGTCGACCTTCGGGATCGCGCCGAAGTGGAGGACGGGCCACTGCTGCGTGATGAACTGGCCGGGCGGGACCCGCGACGGGTCGGGGTTGGGGAAGCGGATCTTCGGATCTTTCCGGATGATCATGAGGCTAGTATCCCTTCATGGAGCCCGCAGCGCGCCGGAAGGTCGAGGAGTACGTCCGGCCGCTCGCGGTCGGCCTCGACGGCGTCACCAATTACGGCGACGTCGAGCGAATGGTTTCTGCCGCCGAATCCATCGCGCAGGGCGAGGCCGGCCTCGACTCGGACCTGCTGTTTCTTCTCGCGGCGTTCTCGGGGCAGGAGAAGTGGGTTTCGCGGATGGGCCACCGGAGCCGGACAGAGATCTTTTTGGCGTCCCTCGGGGTCCCGCCGCGCACCGTCCAGCGGCTCTTTCGCGGCCTGACCCGCTTCGACACTGAGCCGGCCTCCCGCGAAGAGGAGATCGTCCACGACGCCGTACGGCTCGACGCGATGGGTGCCTACGGCATCGCCCACGGGCTGGCCGACGCATACCGCGAGCGGCTGAGCATCCTCGAGATGGCCGAGGCGATCGAGGAGGCGGCAGGAGTGCCGCTTCGGACCGAGGCTGGACGGCGGCTCTCTGCCGCGCGCCGCGAGGTGATGCTGGCGTTCGCCCGACAGCTGCGCGCGGAGCACGTCGAGTTTTCGCGCGGCTGAAAAGATACGGCCCCGGTTGCCGGGGCCGCGACATCCGCCTCGGTTCGTCTCCGTCAGGGTCGATACAGCAGCAGGTCGAAGGTCTTCGTCAGAAAGACTGCCATTTGCCCGCGGGTCACCGGGTTGCCGGGGCAGTACGAGATGGGGGCCGGCGGTGGGCCGCCCGCACAACCACCGGTGATGTTGCGGTTGTAGAGGTCCTCGATGAAGGGCTGGAATGCGTCGGCCGGGACGTCGTCGAAAATGCCCGTCGCCGCCGGCGGCACGTAGCCCGACCCGAGCAACGTCTTCAGGAGAAAGACGGCCATCTGTCTGCGCTGGACGAGGTCGTTGGGGCAATAGATCCCGGTGCCGCAGCCGCTCGTGATGTTGCGGTTGGCCAGGTCCTCGATCCACGGCGCGAACGGGTCGCTCACCGGGACGTCCGTGAAGAGCCCGACGGCGGGTGGCGGGACATAGCAGGAGCCGAGCAGCGCCTTCAGCAGAAACACGGCCATCTGTTTGCGCAGCGTGGTGTTGGCCGGGCAGAAGGAGTCCGCGACGGCGCATCCTCCCGTGACGTTCTTGTGGAGGAGCGTCTCGATGAACCTGTAGAAGGGATTTGCGGCCGCAACGTCCGCGAAACTCGGGCCGACGTGCAGGACGCGGGTCCGAGGCAGGCTGGTGTCGTTGGGAGCGCCCGGCGCCGCCACGAGCAGCGGTGTCTCGTCCATGGTCGCGTCGCGGTGTCCGAATCCCGTGCCGTCGATCTCTACCGCGTAGCAGTCGCCGCTAGCGTCCGCGCAGTTGGCGCTGGCACCCCCCGCCATGAGGCCGTAGTTGGCCGTTGCGTCGACGAGTGTGTACGTCAGGCCGCCGGGGCCCGTCAGGTTGGATGCCGTTCCGGAGAGCGTGAGCTGCGCGGCGTTGTTGGTCCAGGTGGGTGCGACCGTGACCTGCTCGCCGAGCGTGACGACGCCGTCACCCGCGCTGTCGACGGCGATCCCGGTGGGCGCGAGGAAGTCCTCGGTCCCGACGACCTGGAGGATGATGTGCGTGTCGGGAAAGCCGATCGACGCGAGATCGACGGGCGTCAAGTCCCCGCAGGCCGGGTCGTACAAGTAGCTGGGGCCTGTCTGAGCCGCCGCGTTGCCTCCGAGATAGAACTCTTGTGCCAGTGCTCCCGAGCCGTCCGGGATGGCGATCTCGACGACGAGATCGGCGCCCGCGGGGGCGGTGCCGGCGACGGGGACGCCGAGGCTGGTGAGCGCCTGGTCGGCGACCGTGACCGTCGTGCTTCCGATCGGCGTGAGCGTTCCGGCCGGGAACGGGCATCCCGAGTTCGTGTAGAGGTTGACGGTCATGGGTTGTCCGACCGCGCCCGGTGAGGACGTGAACTCGATCGAAAGGTTGACCTGGCAGACGAAGAGCTGTCCCTGGATTCCGTAGTCCGGGAGATGGAACGACCGATACCAGCTGTTGGCGTCGTGAAAGCCGTTGGCGTCCGTGCAGGTGATTCCGTTGAAGTCCGTCGGCGTCAGGCTCGACGACTGGGTGAAGTCGAGGGGTCCGCACGCGACCGTGGGGAGGTCGGCTGCCGGAGACTTCGGAGAGAGGGGGGGACCGTGCCGCCGAACCCTTTCCGCGAATGCGGGCGAAGATGTGAGGAGGGAAAGGAGAGCCAGAACCGCCAGGGCCCGTCGGATCGCCTGCATGTCGTCCTCCTTCTGGAGTTGTGAGGCGGGATCCTATGCCGATTTGCCAGCCTTCGGCTAGGTGAGCGATTTGCCGCCGTCCACGCGCACCACCTGGCCCGTCAGGAAGGCTGGCCCGGAACAGAGGAAGACCACTGCCGCGGCGACATCGGAGGGATGGCCGTTGCGCTGCATCGGGGCCTGCGCGGCCCATCGCGCTGCGACCTCGGGAGAGGTGCCCTCCGGCACGAGCACGGTACCGGGAGCGACGCCGTTGACCGAGACTTCCGGCGCAAGCTCGACGGCGAGCGCGCGGACCAGTCCCTCGACCGCGGCCTTGGACACCGAGTGGGCGAGGTAGTTCTTCAGCGGAGTCTCGGCGAGGAAGTCCGAGATGAGCACGACGCGGCCGCGGCGCTGACGAAGTTGAGGGGCGGCCTCCCGGGCCATCAGGAAGCCGGCGCGCGCGTTCAGGTTCATGGCGGAGTCCCAGATCGTCTCGTCCGTCTCTTCGAGCGAAACCCGGTGAAAGTTCGCGGCGGAGTGGACGAGGATGTCGAGCGCGCCAAGTTGCCGGGTTACGCCCTGAACGAGCGCACGGCAGTCTGCGGGTCGCGCGAGGTCGGCCTGAATCGCGACGGCGCGGCGGCCCAGGGCGACGATCTCCCGAACGACGTCCTGCGCCGGACCGGTCGACTCGCGGTAGTGCACGGCGACGTCGGCTCCGGCCTCTGCCAGAGCGATCGCGATCGCGCGCCCGACGCGGACGCCGGCGCCCGTGACGAGGGCGGACTTCCCGTCGAGCGACGCGGCGCTCACGGGGACCGGTGCCGAGGGGAGGTGGAAGTCGGTGGGACCGCGACAGGGCCCCTGCGCACGTAAGCCGCAGGGTCGGCCATGAGCTTGCCATTCTCGATGAAGGCGGTCCATTGCGCCGAGAGCGCCCAGATGTGCACGACGGCGGCCGTCATCGCCGCGGCGAGGTGGACCCAGGAGGGCAGAGCCTTCGTGTGCACGGCGCCGCCGAGGACGAAGACGGTGATCGCGGAGAACAGGGCTAAGGTCGCGGGCGGCGAGGTCGCGCGCTTGAATCCGCGCAGAACGTCGAGGACGGATCGGCGGTCGGTTTCGGTGTAGCCGGCAATCTCGTCCTTGACCAGGCGGCCGGTCCCGATGAAAAAGAAGATGACCATCGACTGGGAAAAGAGCGAGAGCAGCACCGTCGGGATCGCAAAGGCGACGTGTTTCGTGACGAGCAGGCGCGCCGCCGGACTCGCCGCCGCCAGATGCGAGGCCACCACGAAGCCCTGGACCGACGTCAGCAGAAAGCCGGCTATGGCCAGGAGCGTTCCCGCGAGCAGCGCAATCGCCATGGCCGCACAGCCTAACGCACCTTGACCGGCCCGGAAGAGCGGGACAGAATCGCGGCCGAGGGCTAGCCTATGGCCGCCGAGCCGCGCACACTCTGCGACATCTTCCTTGCCGCCGCCGCCTGCGGCAAGCCGAGCCTCTTCGTCTCGAAAGTGGGCGGCGTCTGGAAGTCGATCTCGGCGGCCGACTTCGGCTTCACGGTCAAGTCTCTGTCCCTGGGGTTGAACGGCCTCGGTATCCAGCCGGGCGACCGGGTGGCGATCCTTTCGGAAAACCGGCCCGAGTGGGCCATGGCGGACTACGCGATCCTGTGCGCCGGCGCGTGGTCGGTGCCGATCTACCCGACGCTGCCGGCCGGGCAGGTGGCGCCGCTCTTGAACGACTGCGGCGCGAAGGCCATCTTCGTCTCGACGCTCGAGCAGCTCGGCAAGATCCTCACGATCAAGGCGCAGTGCCCGGGCCTCGACCACGTGATCCTCGTCGAGGGCAACCCTCCGGGCGAGCCCGGCTACACCACCTTTCATGGCGTCGTGGACCGCGGCCGGCCGACACTCGAGATGAGCCCGGGAGTCTTCGAGCAGCGCGCGGCGCGCGTCAAGTCCGAGGATGTCGCGACGATCATCTACACGTCGGGCACGACGGGCGAGCCCAAAGGGGCGATGCTCACGCACGGCAACCTCGTGTCGAACGTCGTCACCGGCTGCGAAGTGATCCCGTTCACGGCGAATGCGCTGGCGCTGTCGTTTCTTCCGCTCTCCCACGTGTTCGAGCGACTGATCGACTACGCGTACACATACAAGACGGCCGCGATCGCGTATGCCGAGTCGATCGAAAAGCTCGCGGCGAACTTCCTCGAGATCAACCCCTACTGCTTCGGCGCCGTGCCGCGCGTCTACGAGAAGGTCCACGCGAAGATCATGGCGAAGGTGGACGCGGGCAGTCCCATCAAGAAGAAGCTCTTTGCCTGGGCTGTCGGCGTCGGCCGCGCGCGCGTCGCCTACATGGAGCGCGGTCAAAAGCTGCCGGCCGGCCTCGCAGCGAAGGCGAAGGTCGCGGATGCGCTCGTGTTGAAGAAGATCCGGGCCGCGCTGGGGACGGATTTCGTGTTCGCCGTTTCCGGCGGCGCGCCGCTGTCGCGCGATCTCGCCGAGTTCTTCATCGGCGCGGGCGTCCAGATCTACGAGGGCTACGGCCTGACCGAGACCTCGCCCGTCATCTGCGTCAACGGGCCGGGCCGCTGGAGGCTCGGCACCGTCGGCAAGGCCCTGCGGGGAATCGAGGTGCAGATCGCGGCGGACGGCGAGATCCTGACCCGCGGGCCCCACATCATGAAGGGGTACTTCCACAAGCCCGAGGCGACGGCCGAGGCGATCGACAAAGACGGCTGGTTCCACACCGGGGACATCGGGGAGCTGCACGACGGGTTCCTCTCGATCACCGACCGCAAGAAGGACCTGATCGTGCTCGCCGGCGGCAAGAAGGCCGCGCCCCAGCCGATCGAGAACGAGCTCAAGAAGTCGCCCTTCATCGGGCTGCCGATCGTCATCGGCGATCGCCAGCGATTCCTGGCCGCGCTGATCGTCCCGAACTTCGACCGGCTCAAGGAGTGGGCGGCGGCCGGCAAGCTCGACGTCGCCTGGACGACGATCGACGCGCATCCGGGGATTCGCCAGCTCTACCAGCGGGAGATCGACACTTACAACGCGGACAAGCCGCACCACGAACAGATCCGCGCCTTCGCGATCCTGCCCGCCGATCTCACGATCGAGGACGGCTCGATTACGCCGACGCTGAAGGTCAAGCGCCGCATCCTCGAGAACCGGTACCACGCCTTGATCGAGAGCATGTACGCCGCGGCCGGAAAATCGCATGGCGCGTGAGGTCGTCCTCGTCGATGGCCTCCGCACTCCCTACTCGAGGGCCGGCACCGAGCTGAAGGACGTTTCGGCGGACGAGCTCGCACGCATCGTGATCACGGAGCTGCTGGCGCGGACGGAATTCGATCCGGCCGCGCTCGATCACGTCATCTTCGGAAACATCGCCCAGCCCCCGGATGCCGTCAACGTGGCTCGCGTCGCCGCGCTGAAGGCGGGCGTTCCGGCGAACGTTCCGGCGTTCACGGTGAACCGCCTCTGCGGCTCGGGGCTGCAGTCGATCGTGGACGCCTGCTACCGGATCGCTGCCGGCGACGCCGAGGCCATCATCGCCGGGGGAGTCGAGTCCATGTCGCAGATTCCGCTGCTCTACTCCCACGAGAGCCAGGAAGTGTTCACGGGAGTGTTCACCGCGCGGGACCTCGGCGGCCGTCTCGCGGCCGCGTCGAAATTCCGGCCGAAGCACTTCAAGCCCGAGATCGGCCTGCAGATGGGACTGACCGACGCCGTGTGCGGCCTGAACATGGGTGACACGGCCGAGGTGCTCGCCAAGGAAAACGGGATCACGAGAGAGGCGCAGGACGCCTTCGCGCTCCGGTCGCACCAGCGCGTGACGCTCGCCCGCAAGAAGCTGGCCGAGGAGATCGTGCCGATCCCGATCCCTCCGACGTACGAGGCCGTCGCCACCGAGGACAACGGCGTCCGCGAGAACCAGTCCATGGAGGCGCTCGCGAAGTTGAAGCCCTACTTCGACCGGAAGTTCGGAACCGTGACCGCAGGGAATTCCTCCCAGATCACGGACGGCGGGGCCGCGGCCCTCCTGATGAGCGCGAGCGCCGCGAAGGCCCGCGGGTACCGGCCGCTCGGCAAGATCCTCAGCTTTGCCTTCTGCTCGCTCGAGCCCGAGCGCATGGGCCTCGGTCCGGCCGTGGCGACGCCGCTGGCCCTGAAGAAGGCCGGGCTGACCTGGCAGGATATCGGTCTCGTCGAGATCAACGAGGCTTTTGCGGCGCAGGTGCTTGCCTGCGCGAAGGTTTTCCCGTCGGCCGCCTGGCACTCGAAATACGGCACCGGGGGGCCGATCGGCGAAATGGATTGGGAGCGCACCAACGTCAACGGCGGCGCGATCGCCCTCGGGCATCCCGTCGGTTCCTCGGGGAATCGGCTCGTGACGACGCTGCTGCGCGAGATGCGGCGGCGCGGGACCCAGTTTGGACTCGCGACGATGTGCATTGGCGGCGGGCAGGGGGGAGCGGCGGTGGTGGAGTTGTTGCCGGCATGACGGCGTTCGACCTCAAAGTCGAAGAGGACGGCCTGGCCGTTCTGACGTTCGACCTGCCCGGCGAGAAGGTCAACAAGTTCTCGACCGCCGTCGTCTCCGAGCTTGGCGACGTGCTCGTGCGGCTGACGCGCGAGGCCCGCATCCGCGCCCTGCTGGTGCGCAGTGGCAAATCGGACGTGTTCATTGCCGGAGCCGACGTGAAGGAGTTCTCGAGCGTCCGGCCCGAGGATGCGCGGATGGCCGTCGAGCGCGTGCAATCCCTCTTCGAGCAGCTCGCGAACCTCCCGTACCCGACGGTCGCCGCGATCAACGGCGCGTGCCTCGGCGGGGGCACCGAGCTCGCGCTCGCATGCGATTACCGGCTGATGTCCGACTCGAAGAAGGCCCAGATCGGCCTGCCCGAGGTGCGCCTCGGGATCTTCCCGGCGTGGGGCGGCTGCACGCGCCTGCCGCGCGTCGTGGGCCTGGCATCGGCGCTCGACCTCATCCTGACGGGCAAGTCGCTCGACGCGCGCCGCGCCAGCAAGCTCGGGCTCGTCGACGAGGCCGTTCCGGCGGCGATCTTCGAGGACTGGACGCGCCGCTTCGCGCGCTCGAAGCTCGGAGGGGGCAAGCCCCGTTCGCGGCGTAAGTCGACATCCCTCGCCGACCACCTGCTCGAAGGCACGCCGATCGGCCGCAGGGTCATCTTCTCGAAGGCGCGCGAAGGCGTGATGGAGCAGACGGGGGGGCACTATCCGGCGCCGCTCGAGGCCCTGGAAGTGATCGAGGAAGGCTATGGAAAGCCGGTCGCCGCCGGTCTCGCGTCGGAGGCGCGCCACATCGGCCTGATCTTCGGAGGCGAGGTCCAGCGAAACCTCCTGAACATTTTCTTCCTGACCGAAGAGGTCAAGAAGGAGTCGGGCGTCGCCGACCCGACGGTCCGCGCCCTGGACGTCCACCGTGTGGGGATCCTCGGCGCCGGCGTGATGGGCGGCGGCATCGCCCAGCTCGCCGCCGACAAGGGGTTCCCCGCCCGGATGAAGGATATCCAGCCGGCCGCGCTCGCCCACGGTTTCGCCGCCGCGGCCGCCATCTGGAAGGAATCCGTGCGCAAGCGGCGCCTGACGCCGCACGAGATGGGGCGCAAGATGGACCTGGTCTCGGGCGCTCTCGACTACTCGGGCTTCGGGCGTTGCGAGGTCACGATCGAGGCCGTCGTCGAAAAGCTCGCGGTCAAGCGGGCGGTCTTGAAGGAGTGGGAGGAGGCCGTTCCCTGCACGGCGATCTTCGCGTCCAACACGTCGACGCTGCCGATCACCGAGATCGCGGTCGGCGCGCTGGAACCGGGGCGCGTCGCGGGGATGCACTTCTTCAACCCGGTCCACCGGATGCCGCTCGTCGAGGTCATCCGCGGTGATCGGACGAGCGACGAGACGGTCGCGACGATCTTTGCGCTCGCGAAGACACTCGGCAAGACGCCCGTGGTCGTGCGCGACGCGCCGGGATTCCTCGTCAACCGGATTCTCGCGCCCTACCTTTCGGAGGCCGTGCGCCTCGTGCACGAGGGCTGCCGAATCGAGGACGTGGACGCGGTGATGACCTCCTTCGGAATGCCGGTCGGGCCGCTGTCCCTGCTCGACGACGTCGGGCTCGACGTGGCAGGCAGGGGCGGCGAAGTGCTGCAAGCCGCGTTCCCGGAACGATTCAAGATGGGCGGGGAGGAGGCGCTCGCGGCGGCGGGGCGCCTTGGACGCAAGAACGGCAAGGGCTTCTACGACTACGTCGGCGGAAAGCGCGGCCGCCCGGCGCGCGAGGCGTATGCCGCGCTGCGCGTGACGCCGCGGGACAAGTCGCCGCTGCCGGCCGAGGTCATGGAGGCGCGGCTCGTGCTTTCGATGATCAACGAGGCCGCGCTCTGTCTCGAGGACGGAATCGTGAGCGAACCGGCCAAGCTCGATCTCGCCATGATCTTCGGGACGGGCTTTCCTGCATTTCGCGGAGGGCTGCTGCGCCACGCGGATGCCATCGGTCTGGGTCGCGTGTTCGCGCGCCTCGACGACCTCGCGGAGCGGCTTGGGCCGCGTTTTACGCCGGCAGACAGCCTCCAGCGCCTCGCCAACGAGCGCCGCGGATTCTATCCGGACTCGCCAACCTCTTCCAGGGAGATCACCCCATGACGGATCGCCCCGCCTCCGGCGCGCCGCCCGACGCGCGCCTGGTCCCGGTCGTGAAGTCGCTCTTTGCCGGGGAAATTCCGGAAGACACGGTCTTCCCCTTTCCCGAGATCGAGCCTTCCGAGCGCGAAACGGTCTCCGCGTTTCTCGACTCCTTCCGGGGGTTTGCGAAGGACCACATCGACCCCGCGAAGATCGAGCGCGAGCACAGCGTCGCACCGGAACTCATCCGGGGTCTGGCACAGCTCGGGGTCTTCGGGATGTCGATCCCCGAGGAGTACGGAGGCTACGGCTTCTCGGCCTCGGCCTACTGCCGCGCCACGGAGGAGATCGGGCGGACCGACGCCTCGCTCGGGATCCTCATCGGCGGCCACCAGTCGATCGGGTTGAAGGGCCTGATCCTCCATGGGACCGACGAGCAAAAGAGGAAATGGCTGCCCAAGCTCGCGGCCGGCGAAATGATCGCAGCCTTCGCGTTGACCGAGCCCGAGGCGGGGTCGGACGCGGCGTCGATCAAGACGACGGCCGTCTTCGATGAGGCCAAGAACGAGTTTGTCCTGAACGGCACCAAGCACTGGATCTCCAACGGCGGGTTCGCCGAGTTCTTCACCGTTTTCGCCCGCGACGTGAAGCTCGGCGCGGTTGACGCGCACCGCGGGATCACGGCCTTCGTCGTGACGAAGGACCTCGGCGGTGTCACCCCCGGAAAGGAAGAGAGGAAGCTGGGCCTCAAGGGCTCCTCGACCGTGCCGATCGAGCTCGAAAACGTGCGCGTGCCGGCATTCAACGTGCTCGGCGAGCGCGGCCAGGGCTTCAAGATCGCGGTCGAGATCCTGAACACCGGGCGGACGTCGCTCGGGGCCGGGTGCATCGGCGGATCCAAGATCATGCTACGCGAGGCCGCGCGCCACGCGATGCAGCGCAAGCAGTTCAAGACGAAGATCGCGGAGTTCGAAATGATCCGCGCGAAGTTCTCCCGGATGGTGGTCTCGACCTATGCCCTGGAGTCGATGGTCTACCTGACGGCGGGCCTCATCGACCGCGGCCTGGAGGATTACTCGCTCGAAGGCGCCTGCTGCAAGGTCTTTGGCACGGAAGCCGTCTGGCGCAACATCAACGACGCCCTCCAGATCGCGGGCGGCAACGGCTTCATGGAGGATTATCCCTACGAGAAGGCCCTGCGCGACTCGCGGATCAACATGATTTTCGAGGGGACCAACGAGATCCTGCGGGTGCTCGTGGCGCTCTCGGGCATGCGCGACGTGGGCGAGGATCTGAAGGAAGTCGGCCGGGCGCTCAAGGCCCCGCTCTCCTCGCTCGGAATCCTCTCGGACTACGCGGCAAAGAAGTTCAAGGTGGCCGTCACGCCGGAAAGGCTGACGAAGATCGCGCCCGAGCTCGCCCCGCAAGGGGAGATCGTGGCCCGCTACGCCCGCGCGGCCCACGGCGCCGTGGAGACTCTTCTGAAGAAATACGGCAAGGGCGTGGTCGAGAAGGAGTACCACCAGGAGCGGCTGGCCAACATCGCGATCGACCTGTACGCCTCGGTTGCGGTGCTATCGCGCGCGACCTCCGCGATCGCAAAGCGCGGCGCCGAGAAGGCGGCCGACGAAGTGCGGGTGGCAAAGGCCTTCGTGGAGGGCGCGAAGTACCGGATGGTCGGCTCTCTCAAGGAAATGGACAAGAACCGCGACGCCGAGCAAACGGCGATTTCTGAAACCGCGTACTCGTCGCTCGGGTACGCCTTTTCGCTTTGGGAGTAGTCCATGAAGAAGTCCGTTCTGGCCGTTTTGGCGTTCGCCCTGTGCGCGGCTGCCGTCCCGCTCGGCGCCGGAGAGGTTCCGGAAACAGCGGCCGAAAGGGCGGCGGCGTCATGGCTGGCGCTCGTCGACGCCGGAAAGTACGCGGAGAGCTGGACGGGCGCGGCCGAGGCCTTCAAGGCGGCGCTCTCGCAGGCCCAGTGGGTGGCCGCCGTCGACAAGGCGCGCGCG
>JANMBR010000129.1:0-13170 GCA_031360505.1 Acidobacteriota bacterium | reverse complement strand
CCAGGGCTCCCAGTACGACGCCTCGGGGCGGCTCCAGAACTGGTGGAGCGAAGCCGACTTGAAGAAGTTCCAGGAGAAGACGGCCTGCGTCGTCAAGCAGTTCGACCAGTACGAGGTCGAGCCGGGCGTGCCGCAGCGCGGAAAGCTCGTCGTGGGCGAGTCGATCGGCGACCTCGCCGGCGCTCGCATTGCCTACCGCGCGTTCCAGATCGCGCAGCAGGGCAAGCCGCCGCTGCCGACGATCGACGGCTTCACGGCGGACCAGCAGTTCTTCATCGCGTGGGGCCAGTTCCGCGGCGATGCCATCCGTCCGGAGGCCGCGCGCACCATGGCCCAGGGCGACCCGCACCCGATCGGCAAGTTCCGCGTCATCGGACCGCTGTCGAACCTGCCCGAGTTCCAGCAGGCGTTCGGCTGCAAGAAGGATTCGCCGATGGTGCGCGCGGAGGCCGATCGCTGCGACGTCTGGTAGGAGAAATGCCGCGGGCGGCGCAGGATCGGAGTCCGGTTGACTCACAACCCCTTTCCGGTATCATGCGCCGTTCCCTACGCGGGGTCGTAGTTCAGTTGGTTAGAACGCCGGCCTGTCACGCCGGAGGTCGCGGGTTCGAGTCCCGTCGACCCCGCCACTTCTGATTCTCTGCTCGCAGGCTCCCGGATTGATCCCCCGGCCCGACGTCAGTCCTTGAGGATGAATGTCACCTTCATGTTGACGCGATACTCGGTGATCTTGCCGCGCTCGATCTTCAGCTTCTGTTCCTGGATCCAGGCGCTCTTGATGTTGGACAGGGTCTTGTCAGCGCGCGCGATCCCGATGCGAATGGCGTCCTCGAAGCTTTTGTTGGACGAAGACGTGATCTCGGTGACTTTTGCGACTGCCATTGTCTTCACGCTCCCTTTCGAAGTTCGTTGGCGATTCGGTGATCTTGCGGGTCGGGTTCAGTCGGATGGAGCTCCGGTCATGCCTTCGCAGCGGTCATCTTTCGGTAGATCCAGGTGAGGATCACCGCACCGATGAAGGCGACGAAGGTCGTGTAGATCAATCTGCCTTCCGGCGCGAATCCGAGAAGTTGCATCAGGAACCCGCCGGCCAGCGCGCCGACCAACCCGACGATGATGTCCATCAGGACGCCCTTGCCCGGGCCTCCCATCACCTTGCCCGTGAGCCAGCCCGCGATGAGACCGACGACGAGCCACGCGAGGAATCCCATGGCTACCGCCTTCCCGCCGAGATCCTCGACATCAGGAACCCGAGCGCGGCGACGCCGATGCCCTTGACGAGATCGGGATGCTGTGAATAGAAGCCGGCTGCCTTGTCCATGATCGAGGGATCTTTCCTGGCCGCGTTCTGGGCCAGGACCTCCACGGCCTGCGGCGACACTTGCTCCGCCTGCTGCGGAGTGACCACGCCACTGCCGCCCTTGAGGAGGTTGGTCAGCGCTGCCAGGCCGCCCGCCGATGCGAGCGCCTGCGCGGCTGCCGGACCGAGCGATCCGAGCAGCTCATTCAGGAGCCCGGCCTTCTGTTCGGGACTCGACTGGCTGAAAAGGCCGGCCACCATTTGATCGAAGGCCGGGGTTTGATCGGATCTGAAGGTGTGCGAAATCGCATCGGAGAGCGATCCCTGCGGCACCGCCCGCACGACCTGGTCGTAGGCGGTGTGGGTGTCGGCCGTCGAGGCATTGCCGCTGGCGGCCTGTTGGATGAGACCCTGGAGATTCTCTAGAAGACCCATGGTTGCCTCCTCTAAGCAGCGGCGATTCCCCGTCGGAAGAACTGGATCGCGTGCCGGGATCGAGCTTATCAGCCTGGTCCGACGGGGGCTCGGCGGTTTGGTATCGTCCTGCGATGCAGACACTCGCCGTCCTCTCGCTCGTCGTCGGACGCCTCTTCGCCCAGGTCGCCGCTCCGGCGCCGGCTCCGCTCGCCGCCGACACGCCCTCGTCGACCGTTCTCGGCAACACGTTCATCGCTCCGGCCGGGTGGACGGTGAGCGTGAGGGGACCCGCCACCGTCCTCGCGCCGCCCGAGGGCGACTCGTGGATCGTGCTCGTGGACGTCGACGCCAAGGATGCCGACGCCGCCATGGCAGCGGCCTGGGCAGCCTACAAGCCCGACGCGAAGTGGCCGCTCAAGCTCGCGAGCGAGCAGCCCGACAAGGACGGCTGGTCCAGGCGGCGCTCTTACGACTACCAGACCTCGCCGAACGAGAAGCGGGACGTGGGAGGGCTCGCGTCCTACGCGGGCGGTCACTGGACCGTCGTGATCTACCTCATGGGGCAGGGAGTCGGCGAAAAGCGTGGCTCCCAGGTCTCGCTGATCTTCGGCCGCCTGCAGCCGAAGGGTTACGAGCGCGAGTCGTTCGCGGGCAAGAAGGCGAACCCGCTCGACAAGGCGCGCCTGGCACAGCTCGGCCGCTTCGTCGAGACCGGGCAGAAGGAGCTCGGCATCCCGGGTGTCGCAGTCGGAATCGTCCAGGGTGGCAAGGTCGTCTTCGCCGGGGGGTTCGGCGTGCGGGAGCTGGGCAAGCCCGAGAAGGTCGACGCCGACACGGAGTTCATGATCGCGTCGAACACCAAGGCGCTGACGACGCTGCTCCTCGCCAGGCTCGTCGCCGAAGGCCGACTGACGTGGGACACGCCCGTCACGACGCTCCTGCCGTCGTTCCGCCTCGGGGACGCCGAGACGACGAAGCAAGTCCGCGTGCGGCAGCTGATCTGCGCCTGCACCGGGCTGCCGCGCCAGGACTTGGAGTGGCTCTTCGAATTCGCGGGGGTCACGCCCGACAATGCGCTCGCGACGCTCGCGACCATGCAGCCGACGAGCAAGTTCGGCGAGCTCTTTCAATACTCGAACCCGCTGGCCGGGGCCGCCGGCTTCACCGCCGGGCACGTGCTCTACCCGAACATGGAGCTCGGCGCTGCGTACGACAAGGCGATGCAGGTCGACGTGTTCGACCGGCTCGGGATGAAGGCGACGACCTTCGACTACGCCCGCGCCCTCGCCGGAAACCACGCCGACCCCCACGCCCCGAACATCGACGGCAAGCCCGCGCGGGCGGTGATGGAGTTGAACTACGCGGTCATCCCGCTGCGCCCCGCCGGGGGCGCCTGGAGCACCGTGTCCGACATGCTCCGGTACGTCTCGATGGAGCTGGCAGAGGGGGAGCTGCCGAACGGCACGCGGTACATCGCCAAGGACGCTCTGCTCGAGCGGCGCGTCCCGCAGGTGGCGATCGGCAAGGACCATACGTATGGGATGGGGCTCATGGTCGACACCGCGTACGAGGTTTCGGTGGTGCACCACGGCGGCGACATGATCGGGTACCACAGCGACATGATCTGGCTGCCCGACCAGAACGTCGGCGCGGTGATCCTCACCAATGCGGATCCGGGCTGGATTCTGCGCAGCCAGTTCCGCCGGAAGCTCCTCGAGGTGCTGTTCGACGGGAAGCCGGAGGCGGATGCGGCCGTGGCCGCGGCGGCCAAGACGTTCTACGCAGGTGTCGAGGCCGAGCGCAAGCTGCTCAAGGTGCCCGCCGATGCCGCGGAGAGCGGACTCCTCGCGGCCCTCTATGCGAACCCGGCGCTCGGCGAGATCGCGGTGAGCCGCGCCGGAGGGACGACGGTCTTCGATTTCGGCGAGTGGAAGAGCGAGGTCGCATCGCGCAAGAATCCGGACGGCACAATCTCGTTCCTGACGACGGCGCCGGGCATCTCGGGGTTCGAGTTCGTGGTGGGCCCGGGGCCGAAGAAGACCCTCGTCACGCGCGACGCGCAGCACGAGTACGTGTTCGACTCCCGGTAGCGGCCGCGCACGACCGAGGCTGCGTTGGCGGCGCAGCGCGTCGAGGGACTCGAATGTGAGGCCCTCGGCCGGTGGGAAGAAGACGCGATGGCCCCTCTCGGCGAGCCGGGAGAGGAGCTCGGACGCGTCCGCCGGCGATCAGCAGATCGAGTCCGCGTTGCGCTTTCGCGTCGGCCACGCGGTGGATGTTAGCCGCTCCCCGCGGCCGCTCTTCACTCCGCGTGGTAGTCTGGCATTCTCCGATCTGCTCCGACGGTCCGTCCGCCAACGCGTGGCCACCCGTCGCCGGCCATTTCGGCGAGAAAAACAAGGTGCGTGATGGGTTCCGTCGGGTCGCCATGAAGAAGCAGGAAGTCTTTTCCATCAGGTTCAGCCGGCTCCCCAAGGTGGACGAGACGCCGGGTCTGGTCATGCTCGCGATCGACGCATCCGACGGGGCCGCGCCGCCTCGCAGGCTCGGGTCTCTGACGGATGTCGCCCTGCGGGGACGGATCGCGCACTACGACCTGCATGGGGCCAACGAAGTCGCCGCGATCCGTCAGGCCCTGCGCGTGGACCACGGCCAGATCACTGTCCGCGAAAGCTGGTCGGGACTGGGCAGCTGCCTGCATTTCTGGCACGACTTCGTGGGCTCGCAGATCCGCCCGGTCGAGTGGACGTGCGAGAAATGCGCGGCCGTCAATCGCGAGAACGTGGGCGCGAGCGTTGGCGAGACATTCTCCCGCGCGTGCAAGTGCGGAAAGATCAAGAAGATCACGACGGCGGCGCACTTGCCGCCGATGAAGTAAGAGCACGGCGTACACGTCATCCTGACGGACGCTACTGCGCCGGACTCGCGGCGGCGACCGGCGGGACTTCCAGCGACTCGCCATTGTCGAGGATGAGAAAGTGCGGCGCCACGTCGGGCGCGGTGTCGAGGACGGCGCGCAGGACCGCCGCGGGTTCGAGCTCGGCGTCGTCGCCGTTGGGGAACGTCCCGAAATGCATCGGCACGGAGGTTGCCGCGCCGAGCTCGTGATGAGCCTCGACGGCGGATTCGGGCCCGAGGTGGCGCTCCTGCATGTACCACTTCGGAAGGAATCCACTGATCGGCAGCATCGCCAGGCGCAGGTTGGGAAAGTGCGCGGCGATGGCCGCGAAGTGGGCACCCATTCCCGTGTCTCCGGCGAAGTAGACCGACCCGGAAGGCCCCTCGATCACGAAGCCGCACCAGAGCGTCCGGTCGCCGTCCGGGAGACCGCGGCCTGAGCTGTGCCGCGCCGGCACCGCAGTTACGGTCACCCCTGGAGCGATGGCGGCCGCTTGCCACCAGTCCAGGTCGCGGGCGCCGGCCACGCCCTGCCGGGCGAGAAAGCGCGCGTTGCCGAGCCCCGTGTACACGGCCGGTTGCCACGCGGACCGGAGACGGACGAGGGTCGGCAGGTCCATGTGGTCCTGGTGGTTGTGGCTGACGAGCACGGCGTCGATCGGAGGAAGATCGGCGAAACGCAATCCCGGCGGCCGCCGGCGCCGGGGGCCCACGCCGGCGACGGAGCGTTTCGCCCACGTCGGATCGGTGAGGATGTTGACGCCATCCATCTGGATCAGGAAGGTGGAGTGATTGATGAACGTCACGCGCAAGCGACCATCGGTCACACAGGAGGGCGGCCGCGGCCCCGGCGGCGAGTCGGTGAAATCACGCCACGGCCCGCGGCGCGAGGTCGCCGTTCGCCGGGCCCAGTCCCAGAAACTCGCGGTCAGCGGCTCGGGCTGGTGGTAGCGGTGGCCGTCGAAGTACGCGGGATCGTTCCAGCCCCGGGGAGTCGCCGCCGCGGCGAGTGCGAGCGCCACGAAGCCGGCGGCGGCCGGATGAACGATCGTGCGCCTCATACCACTCCAGTTTACGGGCATCGGCCATGCTAAATTACGCGCCGAAATTTGAACCGCCGCCGAAGCGGCGCGCGCCGCCGCTCTTGAGGAGGAACACTCGATGACTGGTCGCATGGCTCGATCCGTGTGCCTCGCGTTCGTCCTGGCGGCCACCCTTGCCGCCGCGCCCGACGGACCCTACGCGCCGGACACGCCCGAAGCGGGTTCGGTCGAAGCGATCGCGAAGTTCACGACCGAACCGCGCTTCGGCAATCCCTGGGTGGCCTACGTCCCCGCCTCGGCGACGGTGCCCTCGCCGACGAAGTACCTGGGCCATGTGGCCGGGGCCGCGGGCGAATTGTCGCGGACTTCTCAGATCTACGGATACTTCCGGGAGCTGGCCAAGGCCACGCCGCGGGTGAAGGTCACCGTGATCGGCAAATCGGAGGAGGGGCGCGACATTCTGCTGGCGGCGATCGCCGACGAGGAGGGGATCGCGAACCTCGATCGGTGGAAGGCCGCCACGGCCCTGCTGGCCGATCCGCGTAGGACCAATCCCGAGGAGGCCGAGAAGATCATCGCGGGCGCGCGCCCGATCTATTACTTCAACGCCGGGCTCCACTCGACGGAAACCGGCAGCCCCGAGATGGTCATGGAGCTGGCCTACCGGCTGGCCGTCTCGAACCAGCCCATGATCGAAGCGATCCGCAAGAACGTGATCGTGCTGATCAACCCGGTCTCCGAGCCGGACGGCCGCGACAAGACCGTCGACTGGTTCTACCAGTACTTGAAGGGCAAGACGGACTACGAGAACCTGCCCGAGATGTCGCCGCCGTACTGGGGCTACTACGTGTTCCACGACAACAATCGCGACACGCACCAGAAGGCGCTCAAGCTGACCCAGGCCGTGCACGCGATGTTCTACGACTACCACCCGACGGCCGTGCACGACCTGCACGAGTCGATCCCGCTGCTGCACACCTGGAACGGCACGGGTCCGTACAACGTGAACCTCGACCCGATCGCGATCAACGAGTGGCTCGAGACTTCCTTCCACGAGGTGGATGCCCTGACGGCGCTCGGCATGCCCGGGGTGTGGACGTGGGGGTTCGGCGAGTCATGGGGATTGCACTACCTCGACTCCGTCGCGTCCAACCACAACTCGCTCGGGCGCGGCTACGAGACGTTCGGCAACCACACGGCAGAAACGGTCGAGCGCACACTGCGTCCGACGCACCGGTACGTCGACCACCCTGTGACGGACCGCGAGTGGTACCGCGCCTGGCCGCCGGACAAGAAATTCGTCTGGTCGCTGCGCAACAACACGAATTACATGGAGACGGGCTGCCTCTCGATCCTCGACTGGACCGCGAAGAACTCGAAGGAGGTCCTGCGCAACTTCTATCGCAAGGGCTACAAGTCGTGGCAGAAGGGCGTGAAGGGAAATCCGTACGCTTTCGTGATCCCGGAAGACCAGGGCGACCCGCGCCGCGTGGCGCAGATGGTCGAGGTCCTGCGAGGTCAACGCATCGAGGTGTCGCGGCTGGACGCGCCGGTGACGGTCAAGGAGGGGACGTTCGCGAAGGGCAGCTTCGTCGTCCGGCTCGACCAGCCGTACCGCAACTACGCGGTGGACCTGCTCGAACCCCAGAAGTTTCCTTCCGAGACGCCCTACGAGCCTTATGACGACGTATCGTGGGCGCTGCCGGTGCACTACGGGCTCGAGGCGAAACGCATCGACGACGAGAAGATCGTCTCGGCCGCGCTGACGCCGGTGACGTCCGCGCCGGCGGTGGCCGGCCGCGTCTCGGGGGCGGGACCGGTCTACCTCCTCAAGGACACGGGGCAGGAGGCGCTGCTCGCCGCGCGCTTCCGGCTTTCCGCCTTCCAGGTGTCGATCGCGGAGAAGGCGTTTCGCGTCGGGACGACGGACTATCCCGCGGGCTCCTGGATCGTCCCGGCGCAGGCCGGAGTCGCAGCGGCTCTGGGCAGCGTCGCGAGCGAGCTCGGTCTCTCGTTCGACAGCGCCGCCGCAGCGCCGGCCGTCGCCGCCCACGCGTCGCCGATCCCGCGCATCGCCGTGTGGCACCTGTGGGCCGACACCGAGGCAACGGGCTGGCTGCGGCTGGCGCTGGACCTCGAAAAGATCCCGTACGACTACATCCGCGACGAGGAGATCCGCGCCGGGAAGCTCCGGGACAAGTACGACATCATTCTTTACGGCGACAACTACGACGGCTGGAAGAGCCAGGTGTTGGGGCTCGACCCGAAGTGGAGCCCGATGCCCTACAAGAAGACCGCCGAGTCCCCGAGCTTCGGCGTTCCCGATTCGTCCGACGACATCACCGGCGGGATCGGGTGGGGCGGCATGGCGAACCTGCAGGAGTACCTGAACGCCGGCGGCCTGATGATCACGATCGGCAACGGATCCGCCTTGCCGCTCGAGGGCGGCCTGGTGCGCGGAGTCCAGCACGGGGAAGGCGGGGGCGTCTACACGCCCGGCATCGAACTGAAGGTCAAGTTCAACCGGCCCGATCACCCGCTGGCCTACGGGTATCCGACCGAGACGTCGGCTTTCCGCACGGACCTCTCGGTCTACTCCGTGCGTCCGGCGGACCAGCGCTACGTCGTCCTGCAGTGGGGCCTGCGCCCGACCAAAGACGAGCGCGACTTCGCAGAGGGAACGGACAAGGGCGAGGACAAGGCCGAGGACAAGTCCGACAAGGCCAAGGACACGTCCATGGTCGTTTCGGGGGGCGGCAACCACCTCGAGGAGCTCGAGGGGCGCCCGGCGATCCTGGAGGTTCCCGCGGGCAAGGGCCGCGTCATCGCTTTCAACTTCAGTCCGATGCACCGCGACCAGAACCACTCGGACTATCGGTTTCTCTGGAACGGGATCCTGAACTGGAGCGCCCTGCCGCCGACGCAGCCGTAGTGGGCCATAGAGAGTCTGGCTCGTGTTCGGGGTCGTAGGGGAGGCCCTTGGGCCGCCCGCAAAAGTCGCTGTGCGGCAGATGCGGGCGGGGCAAGCCCCGCCCCTACGGCCCAAACGCTCGATCAGGACCTCAATTCCGACACACGAGGCGCGACACGGGGTAGGATTTCTCTTCGACAGCCATAAAGGAGTTCACCAATGCTCAGGATCCGCTCTCTTGTCGGTGCCCTGCTCGTCTTCGTCTCGGTCGCCGCGGCCTTCGGCGCCGGCAGCACTGCGCCCGCCGCCGGCTCCCCGGCCCCGGCCTTCACGCTGACCAACAACAACGGCGACGCGACGAAGCTCTCCGACTTCCACGGAAAGTGGGTCGTGCTGTATTTCTATCCGAAGGACTTCACGAGCGGCTGCACGCTCGAGGCCCACAACTTCCAGAGCGACCTGAAGAAGTACGAGCAGTTGAACGCCGTCATCCTCGGCGTCAGCGTGGACACGGCGAGCTCCCACAAGGACTTCTGCGCCAAGGAAGGCCTGAGCTTCAAGCTGCTGTCGGATCCCGACGCGAAGGTGTCGGCCGAGTACGGCTCGGTGATGGAGTACGAGGGCGCGAAGCTCTCGGCGCGGAACACGTTCGTCATCGACCCCGAGGGCAAGATCGCGAAGGTCTACCTCGGCGTGAAGCCGGCGGCGCACAGCGCGGAGGTTCTGACCGCCCTGACGAGCCTCGAGAAGAAGTAGGGCGCTTTCAGCGCGGCCGTCGGTCGCGCCAATACACGTACACGCGGGCGAGCAGCAGCAGGGCGAGCACCGCGGCGTAGACCTTGGGCTCGCTCATGTCCTTCTTGACCCGCAGAAAGAAGTGGACGACGCCGAGGGTGGCGGCGACGTAGACGAGGCGGTGGAGCCGCTTCCAGCGCGGGAAGCCGAGTCGCTGGATCGACGCGGCCGTCGACGTCGCCGCCAGGGGCGCCAGCAGAACGAAGGCCGTGAATCCGACGAAGATGAACTTGCGCTTGGTCACGTCGGCGAAAACGGCGGCGAAGCGCAATCCCTGGTCGAGCCCGAGGTACGTCGCAAAGTGCAGGCTGACGTAGAAGAACGCCAGGAGTCCGAGCATCCGCCGCAGCCCGATCGCCCACGTCCAGCCCAGGATTTCGCGCGCCGGCGTGCAGGCGAGCGAAGCGATGAGCAGCACGAGCGCAGTCAGGCCGAGCTCGTTCAGCGCCTCGGCGATGGGATTGGCGCCGAGACTGCCCCGGGTTGCGCGCGCGAGGAGCAGCCCGAGCGGAGCAAGCGCTCCCGCGAACACGGCGTGCCTGAGCCAGGGACGCCGTCCCCTGGCGCTTGCGGGTGCGGTCACTGGCGGCGTCAGAAGTACCGGCCGAGGTCCATGCCCTCATAGAGCCCGGCGACCTCTCCCGCGTATCCGTTGAAGGGCAGCGTCGGCCGGCGCTGGATCTCGCCGATGCGCCGCTCGGTCGCCTGGCTCCAGCGGGGATGGTCCACGGCCGGATTGACGTTGGCGTAGAAGCCGTACTCGTCGGGCCCGGCGACGTTCCACGTCGTCCGTGGCTGGTCCCGGGTCAGCGCAATCTTGACGATCGACTTGACCCCCTTGAACCCGTACTTCCACGGAACGACGAGGCGCAGCGGCGCGCCGTTCTGGTTGGGCAGAGGCCGGCCGTAGAGTCCGACGGCCAGGATTGCAAGCGGGTTCATCGCCTCGTCGAGCCGGAGGCCCTCGACGTACGGCCAGGGGAGCACACCGGCGCGCTGCCCCGGCATCTGCGCGGGATCGAGGAGGCAAGTGAATGCGACGTAACGCGCCGCCGACGTCGGCTCGACCCGCCGCAGGAGATCCGCGAGCGGGAAGCCATCCCACGGGATGACCATGGACCAGCCTTCGACGCAGCGCATCCGGTATACGCGCTCCTCGAGCGGGAACCACCGCAGCAGCTCGTCGATGTCGACGGTTTGCGGCCGGCGCACCTCGCCCTCGATCTTCACCGTCCAGGGGCGGGGTTTGAGCGTGCCCGCCAGCCGCGAGGGATCGTCCTTGTTTGTGCCGAACTCGTAGAAGTTGTTGTAGGTCGTGGCCTGCTCGTAGCTCGAGCGCGGCTCGTCGGTGCTGTACCGGCTGGGGCGGATCTGGTCGAGGCCGCCGCCCGGGGCTCCCGGCGCTCCGGCGCCGGCGCCCTTGCTGCCCCCGCGCGCGCCGCCCGTGAGCCCCACGAGGGCGCCGCCCACGCCGGCCGCGGTCGCCGCGAAGAGCAGCGAATTCTTCAGAAACCTCCGCCGGTCGGCGTAGGCCGATTCCGGCGTGATTTCCGAGGAGGGCGGCTTGGGGGCGTTCGTCACGGGCGTCTCTTTGGTTTCGGTCGGGGCCGGCGCGTTACATCGTCCGGCAGTGCCCATTCTGACCCGGAATGCCTGCCCGCTCCCAATTCGTTAGAGTGGCTTCAGGGAGGCCCGAGCATGAAACAGATCCTGGTCCTGGGAGCGTCTCTGTGGCTGGCTGCCGCTGCGGCCTCGGCCGCGGAGATCCACGGTACGGCGAGCGAGAACGGCAAGCCGCTGCCGGGGGGCGTCGCCTTGAAGCTCGAATGCGGCGCCGAGTCCGCGACGGCGAAGACGGACGACTTCGGCTCCTACAGCCTGAAGATCGGGGCGACGGGCGAATGCAAGCTCTCGCTCGACTACAAGGGTGCGAGCCCCTCGCTCAAGGTCACGGTCTACGACCGGCCGAGCCGCTACGACCTGGCCGTCAAGGAAGAAGCGGGCAAGCTCGTTCTCGCGAGGAAATGATGGGGGAGTCGGAATCTCCGGGCGCGCCCCGCCGCCGGGACGGCTGGGACAAGGCCTCGATCCTTCTCCATCCTGTCGGCGGCCTTCTGACCGCACTCGCCGTGGCTGCGCTCGGTTTCTGGACCTCGAGCTACCTGCGCGGGCGCGAGGCCCGGGAGGCGACCCTGCGCGAGCGAATGCAGACCGGCGAGACGAACGCGCGACTCTACTCCGAGCTCATCAGCAAGCGTGAGGAGTCCGAGAGCGCGCTGCGCAAGGACATGTTCACGTCCATCATCACGTCCTTCCTCGGCGGCGGCGCCGGGAATCTCGAGCAGAAGGTCCTGAACCTGGAGCTGCTCGTCTACAACTTCCACGAATCGCTCAACCTGAAGCCGCTCTTTCTGCACATTGCGCGCCTCGTGCACGACCACCCGCAAAGGGCGCAGTACATGGGCCGCTTGAACCGCGTCGCCGAGGAGGTCGCCCAGAAGCAGATGCTGGTGATCGAGGAGGGCGGCACCACGTTCGACGCGTCGGTGGACGGCAAGGCCCTCGCGCTGGTCGGCACGGACGGCGAGTCCGAGGTGCCCTTCATCGCGCGGGATCTGGTGGTGGACGGAGTCGCCCGCAACTTCAAGCTCGAGGTCCTCGGCTTCGATCGGGGCAACGAGCAGGTGCAGCTGCGGGTCACCGTGCGCACGGCCGAGCCCACGGGCGCCGAGACGATCTCGACCGAGTTCTGGCTGGGACATTTCGATTTCCCGATGATCGATAACACGCGGCTTCCGCACGACCAGCGGCTCGCGGTCGTGCTGAACAACTTCGATGGCGCCGGCGGGCGCGCGGACCTCACGCTCGCGTACTTCCCGGGCAAGTACGCGGGGCTGCGGGAAAAGCCGTACTACGACGAGGTTCTGGCGAAGCTGCTCGCGGCGAATCAGAGTACGGCCGGGCGCAAGCCGTAGTGTCGCAATTTCGGTGCGCGGGCGGGGCAAGCCCCGCCCCACGAGACCAGACGCCACTTTCGATCGATGTCTCCCTTTCAGGCGCGGGGAAAGATCGCGATGAAGTAGACGGCGAATACCAGCATCACGAACGCGACGCCGAGCAGCCCGATCCGCACCCGTCGGATCTTGAAACGCTGTGCGAGGGCCGTCAACAGCAGGACCGTCGCGAGGAACACGGTGATGCGCACGTACTCGTCGCCGGTCTGCCGCGTGGCCACGCCCCGTTCGAACTGCTTCCTCGCTTCCCCGGCAAGCTCGCGAGCCCGGTCGAGCCGCGCGTTCTTGTATTCGGGCATGAAACTCGGGCCCGGCAGCGCCTTCGGGTTGTGAAAGGGGTCGGTCTTGAGCCAGGCCGCGTAGGCGATCGCGTACTCGGGCCGGAACCGGCGCTCGAACACCGCCTCGATGTCCTTCTCCCCGCGGTGGTGGGCGTCGATTCAGGAAGCAAAGGTGACGATGTCGTAAAGGTGGTCCTGGCCGGCGAGGGTCTGCTGCTCCTGTCCGGCGACCGTCGTCGACGAAGCCCGGGCATATGCCTCGGCGCTTTCGGCGTCCCACTTGGCTGCCTGGTAGCCGCTCCATGCGGTCAGGACGGCCACGGCCTGCTCGTGGATCTTGTGCGCGAACTCAATGTTGGACGTCGTCTCGGCCATTCCGGTCCTTGTCGGCGATTTTCCGGCAGAGGATATCCGAGAGGCCCCGCTATCGCTTCCGTCGCTCCCAGGCTGCGCGTGCGCGGTCGACTTCCCAGGCCTCGCGCTGCCGGTTCAGGTCCTCGATCGTCCGGTG
>JANMBR010000121.1:0-2985 GCA_031360505.1 Acidobacteriota bacterium | reverse complement strand
CGGTGTCGGAGCCGGGGTCGGGGACTGGGCAAAGAGCGCGCTCGCGCCCAGGTAACCAAACAATGACAACCAAACACCGGTAAACCGGCGCAAATAGCTCCGCGTCATGGCTCTCTTCCTCCGTTATTCGTTTAGGAAACGACCGGGAAGGAAGGGCTCTACAGTCGCAGCGGAAGCGCGACGGCCTGGTGGGCTACGACTGCCGACGAGAATGCCGCACCGAGCCCATTGCCTGTGACATCCAACCGGGCTCCGGCCAGGCGTTGCGCCGGCGCAGCGGGTGGATCGGGCTCGTTGATATCGAAAGAAGAGTCCGGCACGACCAGCTGCTCCGACGGACCCCTCATTGCTTCGGCGAGAAGATCCTCGGCCGAGACTCCGAGCAGGGCCTGGCGGGTCCACCACTCGTTCGCACCGCGCGTGAGCTCGCTCCATCCGCCGCTCGCGGCGGACACGATCGTGAACTCGCCGCTGAGGAATTCGAGGGCCTCGTCCTCGTTCCCCTCGCCCGAGCCGGATCGCAGCGCCAGTCGCGCGCGCGAGGTCGGCAGATCGGGCACGCTCCAGCGAAAGCTTGCCGAGCGGGGGGACAACTCCGAGCTGATGCGAATCGGAAATGTCAGGCCTCCGTCGAGCGAGAGGACCAGCTCCCGTTCCGCCGGCTTGGAGGCAGTCGTCCATCGAACCTCGACCGCCGAGCCCGATGTCGTGACGTCGCCGCGGGCAGGAGCGACAAATCCGTCGTCGGCAAGGGCCGAAGCCGTGAGCCCGAGGACCATGGCGAGGCCCAGGCACGAACGCTCGAAGGCCCGAAGACGCGGAAAAAGCACGGGCGGATTCTAAGCCAGTCGGGCCCTGGAACAATGCGATCGCCTGCGAGCCCGCCCAATAAAAAGGCGGCCCGTGCGGACGGAGGGGCCGCACGAGCCGCATGGAGATCCGGGTATGAGCTCGGCGAATTGGCGAGTATTCATTCCCGGGAAAGCGCTCGTCGGTCGGACTTGACTCGCACGCGAGTGCGGCCGCCGACCGCCTTCTTTCCTGGCGCTCGATCTACGAGTTTCGGAAAGGAGGGCGGTCTAGAGGCGCAGCGGGGTCGAGGAACCCGTGGGGCGGGACTGCGGGAGAGAGCCGGGGATTCCGCTTTCCTTGTGCGACGCGAGGCCGAGGCCCGCGGCGCGCGAGGGGCGGAGGGTGGGTGAATCGGTCGTGGGTGCCGCCTCGAGGGAGGCTGCAGGCGCGGAGATCTGCCCGCTCGCCGGAGACATCGATCGGTCGAGCAGATCCTCGGCGCTCAGCATGGAGGGCGGCGGCGGGATCCACCATTCGTTGACGTGGCGCCGCAGCTTCTCGACTCGGCCGTCCGGGTCCTGGAGGATCCTGAACTCGGCGCCCAGGATCTCGAGGCCTTCGGCCTCGTCGCGCTGCTCGGAGCCCGCTCGAACCGCCAACCGGGCATGGACGGTCGGCAACGCCGGCACCGTCCAGAGGAATCGCGCCGTGCAGGGCCGCAGCTCCGGCGTCACCCGTATCGGGAAGGTGCGGCCTCCGTCGAGCGAAAGAACGACCTCTGCCTCGTCGACCTCCCGCGTCGTGCCCGACCGGGACGCCACGTCGCAGAGCGACGGCCAGCGGACCTCGACGACGGCACCAGGAGCCAGCGCCTCGCCGGCGCCCGGAGAGATCATGGAGGGCTGAGCAACCGCGGCAGGCGCGGTGAAAACGGCGCAGAGCGCGGCAAGAGCCGCGGCCAGCCTGGGACCGAAGTGCGATCTCACGGACACAGTGACCGGATCATATAACGGCGGTCACGGCTTGGGCGGCGCGGCCTGCGGCGGAGAGTCGTACTGGTTCTTGAGCGTCCCGTCCGGATTGAGGGGCCCCGGCCCGCAGATGTAGGCCTCGCCGATCTTGCCTCCCCTCACCAGGACCGTATCGGCTCCCTTGTAGACCGCCTCGGTCCGGAAGTAGTCCGGATACTGCGCCTCGGAGACCATCCCGACCGGGTCCTGCGCGGGCTCGATCATCGCCACGAACTTGCAGACACCGACGACCGATTCGGCATCGGTCGTGAGCCGAACCTTGTACTTGCCCTTCGTCTTGGCGTCCGTGCGCGCCTGCTGGGCCGCCTGGGTTTGGGCACAGCCGAGGCAGACCATGACCGCGAGGACGAAAGCGGAACCGAGACCCCGTCTATTCATCATTCGACCAGTATCGCATTGGAGGTTGGCGGCCCCAACGGGAATCGAACCCGTGCTCCGGCCTTGAAAGAGCCGTGTCCTAACCGTTAGACGATGGGGCCGTCAGATCGAAAATAACATGCCCCGGGAATGGGCCTACCCGTGGCGCGCCCGGTCACGGCGAGGGGACTCCGGCGCGACTGCCCGTCCGGATGACTTCGCCTGGAAGCACTTGACGAGATAAATCTCAGCTGCCAGCCGCCAGCGGGGCTCGTCCGATTCGGGGCACTCGTACTGGAGCACCCGGCCCGCGACCTGGAAGTCGCCCGGATTCAGCTCGCCGTCGGTCCGCAGGGCGTAGAACCGGGAGACTTCCCGGCCGGAAAACTCGCGGTCAAAGATGAGGGTGCCCGATACGCGGCCATCGCCCAGCCGCGAGAGCTTTTCCCGCACAACCTCCGGCGAACGCGCGCCTTCTCCTGCCACAGGCCCTCTCGTCGCGAAACGGCTCGCCCCGCCACGAGATTCCCCGGGCGCCGAAACGCTACCATAGGGGACGGACCAGATTGACTTGGGAGACTCCCCAAAAACATAATCCGCCCCGCCCCACAAGGCCAACACATTGCCCACCACGATCAAGACCATCCTCGTCGGGAAGGCGCGCGATCCGCTGGATCCGCGCGTCTTTCACAGCGTCACGCTGGCGGCGTTCCTCGCGTGGGTGGGGCTCGGAGCCGACGGACTGTCCTCGTCCGCGTACGGCCCGGAGGAGGCCTTCAAGGCACTCGGGTCCCACGCCTACCTC
>JANMBR010000091.1:0-5704 GCA_031360505.1 Acidobacteriota bacterium | reverse complement strand
CTTCACGTTCGCGCCCGAGACGGGCTCGGACCGGCTGCGCCGCGTCATCAATAAGACTTTTACCAACGCCGACATGATCCAGGCGGCCGACGTCGCCTTCGCGCGCGGATGGGACCTGATCAAGGTGTACACGATGATCGGGCTGCCGACCGAAGAATCCGCCGACCTCGACGAGCTCGTGAAGCTGATCGTCGGCATCCTCGCGCAGGGCAGGAAGCACGGCCGCAAGAACGTGAACGTCGCCGTCGGCTCCTTCGTGCCGAAGTCCTGGACGCCGTTCCAGTGGGCGCCCTTCGACGGCGTCGAGATCCTCGAGCGCAAGCTCTCGTATCTCAAGGAGAAGTTTCGCAACGTGCGCGGCGCGAAAATGAAGTGGCACGAGCCGAAGGAAGCCGAGATCGAGTGCGTGCTCTCGCGCGGCGACCGTCGGGTGGGACGCATCCTCCACACAGCCTGGAAGTCCGGCGTGCGCTTCGACGGCTGGACCGAGCACTTCCGCTACGACCTCTGGACGAAGGCCTTCGAGACCGAGGGCATCCCGAAGGAAACGTACCTGCGTGCCTACGACCTCGACGAGATCCTCCCGTGGGACGTCCTCGACGTCTCCATCAAGAAGCGCTGGCTCCAGATCGAGCTCATCAAGGCGAAGAAGGAGATGCGCACCGAGGACTGCAAGTGGGGGCACTGCTACGCCTGCGGCGTGCCGGGCAACGGCGAGGACACGATGCTCGCGAAGGCGATGCCCGGGGACACCCTGCCGGCGTTCGACGCGGCGACCGCGCCGGCGAGCGACCCTGCCGCCTACCGCGACGTCGCCAAGGGCGCCGCGTACCGCCAGAAGGCGATGCCGGAGCTGCCGTCCGCGGCCAGGCGCGCCACACAGGGCGACCGCGTCTTCCGCCACCGCATCGCGTTCGCGAAGGAAGGCGACGCGCGATTCCTGTCGCACCGCAATACGATGGACGTCCTCGAGCGCGCGATCCGCGCCGCGGGACTGCCCGCGCGCTACTCGGAGGGATTCAACCCGCACATGAAGCTGTCGATGGGGCCGGCGCTCGCGCTCGGCCTCGAGAGCCGCCACGAGGTCTTCGACGCCGAAGGGATCGCGCCGTTTCCCGCCGACGCCGGAGCGCGCATCGCCGCGAAGCTACCCACGGGAATCTCCATCCTCGACGTGCGCGAGTTGGCGCTCGGCGAGCCCTCGCTCGCCAAGGCCGTCAAGGGCGCTCGCTACACCGTGCGCCTCGACTCGGAAGACCAGGTGAGCCGCGCGGGCGACGCCCTGACCAACGGCTGGCGCGAAACGATGCCCGCGCTGCGCGCCCTCTCGCTCGAGGCCGACGCCACGGGAGCGAGCCTGCGCTTCGAGGTGAACCTCGACCAGGCTGCCGGCGAAACCGCCACCGCGAAGAAGGTGCTCGAGACGCTGCTCGCGATCCCGCCCGAGGCTCAGGCCTCGATGTCCGTCGTGCGCGAAGCCACCGTTCTCGCCTGAAAGAGGCTTAGAATTGAGCTCATGGAGCCCCTCGCCACTCTCCTGAACCGCTATACCCGGGTCGTTCGGCCGGACGACAACGGGACGTTCGTCGCGTACCTACCGGCAATTCCCGGATGCCACGCGATTGGCGACAGCCCTGCCGAAGCCGAAGCCGAGCTTGAAAACGTCTTCGGAATGATCGTGGAGGAGTACGGTGAACAGGGCCGCACGCTTCCCCCCGATGTCCCCGTGCTCGCCGTGAATGCCCGCTAGGGCGGCCGAACTCGAGCGCGCAGCCGGAAAGCTCGGTTTCGTGAAGAAACGTCAGAAGGGAAGCCACGCGCGGTGGCAGCATCCGGACGGGAGGTCGACCACGATCCCTGTTCACCCCTCGCGTGAGATCGGCGGCTGGCTGTTTCACAACATCTTGGATCAGCTCGGAATCACGCAGGAACATTTCGAGCGGCTGCGCTGATGTACCGCGTCAGCGTCACGGCCCGCTTCGAGGCGGCGCACAACCTTCTCGACTACGAGGGCGGCCCCGAGCCGCTGCACGGCCACTCCTACCGGGTCGAGGCGGTGCTGGAGTCGGAGAAGCTCCAGCAATACGACCTCGCCGTCGACTTCGTGACGGCCAGGGGGGCGCTCGAGGTGATCGCACAGGAGCTCGACTACACCTACATCAACGACCATCCGGCATTCGCGGGGCGCAACACATCGGTGGAGAACCTGGCCCGGCACTTTTCCGAGCGCCTCGACGCCTGCGGAGCCCTGGGCTGGGCCCGGGTCGCCGAAGTGACGGTCTGGGAAGGACCGGAGAATCGCGCCACGTACCGGCCCCCCTCTCCGCGATAGACTTCGCGCCACACAAAAGGGGAGTCTTCATGAGGCGACTGGCGTCGGGCTTCGTCCTCTCGATGTTTCTCGCAGCGTCGCTGTCCGCGGCCACTTACACGGTCACCAACACGGCCGACTCGGGGGCCGGCTCCCTCCGCCAGGCAATCCTGAATGCCAACGCGAACGCGGGGCTCGACACTGTCGCCTTCAACGTCTCGGGCGCCGGCTGCAATGGCTCCGGCGTCTGCACGATCGCTCCGACGGCGACGCTGCCGATCGTGAGCGAAGCCGTCGTCATCGACGGCTACACGCAGTCCGGCGCCGCGCCGAACACCAGCGCCCAGGGCGCCCTGAACACCGTCCTGAAGATCGTGCTGTCGGCGGTCAACATTCCGGGCCAGTCCGGGATCTTCTTGAGCGGAACGGGGGGCTCGACGGTCCGCGGCCTCGTCGTCAACGGCGGCTTCGACAAGGGCATCGTGTCGTTCTTCTCGAACAACGACACGGTCACCGGCTGCTTCGTGGGCACCGACGCCGCCGGCACCGCCGTCGTGTCGAACACGAACGGAATCTCGGGAGAGTTCGCCGACAATTTCCGCGTGGGCGGACCCCTTCCGGCGGATCGGAACCTCGTCACCGGAAACACGTCCAGCAACGTCCTGATCCAGCTCTCAGTCAACTCGACCACCCGGGGTAACCTGATCGGCACCGACGTCTCGGGCGCGGGTGTGCTCCCGGCGAACACCAACACGGGGATCGCCCTCGGAACCGACTCGGGCGGGGCGCTGATCCAGGGAAACGTCGTCGGAGGCGCGGTGTACGGCATGAACCTCGGAACAGCCAACGACTCGACCTTCGGCGCCTCCGTCCTCGGCAACGGGGTCGGCACCGACCTGACCGGAACGATCGACCTCGGAAACGGAGTCGCCGGGATTCTCATCCAGGGCCGCCAGATCGCCGTCGGAGGAATTGGCCCCGGGGAAGGCAACGTCATCGCGTACAACCACGGTGCCGGGGTGCTCATCAACTACACTACGATCGGCACCTTCGACAACCCGATCCGCGGCAACTCGATCTTTTCCAATGGCGAGGGTGCGATCCCGTCCGGAATCTCGCCCCTCGGGATCGACCTCGGCAACATCGGCGGGTTCGGCGAAGGGGGCCTGACTCTCAATGACCTCGGGGATGCCGACGCGGGACCCAACCGCAACCAGAACTTCCCCGTCATCACCTCGGCGGTTTCGGGCGGCGGCAACACGACCATCCAGGGAAGGTTGAACAGCGGCGCCAGCACGCAGTTCACTCTCGACTTTTATTCCAACGACGCATGCGTGGGCCGTCCGCAGGATTTCCTCGAGGGCCGGACCTATCTCGGCACGGACTCCGTCACGACCGACGCGAGCGGCAACGCGGCGATCAACACGATTCTCCTCGGCGTGAGCCTGGGCGCCGGCGAGCGCGTCACGGCGACGGCGACCGATCCCACGGGCAACACGTCGGAGTTTTCGCAGCGGATCGTGGTGGCGTCGAATCCGGGCTCCGGCAATCCCGCCGGGGTCGCCGGGGTCGCGCTGACGGGATTTAACTTTCTTCCCGGCGCAACCGTCACCGTCGGCGGCCTCCCGGCTCCGAGCGTGGTCGTGAACGACTACAACGCGGTCACCGTCACGACCCCGAATCTTCCGCCCGGAAGTCTCAACAACGTCACGCTGACGAATCCGGACGGCAGCTCCGGCACGCTCCCCAACGGCTGGATCGCGGATTTCCTGGACGTGCCGGGCAGTCAGCAGTTCTACGCCTTCGTGACCACCCTGGTGCGCAACGCGATCACGGTCGGCGTCGGAGGCGGACAATACGGCGTCGCGCTGGGCACCAAGCGCCAGCAGATGGCCGTCTTCCTGCTGAAGGCCGAGCACGGCATTTGCTACGTTCCGCCTGCCTGCACCGGCGTCTTCCCCGACGTTCCCTGCACCTCGAACTTTGCCCCGTGGATCGAGGCCCTCGCCGCCGAAGGCATCACGACCGGCTGCGGCGGAGGCAACTTCTGTCCCGACGCCTTCGTCACGCGCCGCCAGATGGCAGTCTTCCTGCTCAAGACGAAGTACGGGGCCGCCTACGTGCCGCCCGATTGTACGGGCCTCTTCGGCGACGTGCTCTGCCCGACCGCCCCCGCCGTCAACTTCATCGAGGAGCTCTACAACCAGCAGATCACCGGCGGCTGCCAGGCGAGCCCTCTGCTCTATTGCCCGGATGGGACGAGCACGCGCGGGCAGATGGCCGTGTTCATCGTGAAGACTTTCGGACTGCAATAGCGCAAACAGGGAGCCGCTTCGCCCTGCCGGGCCCGGTCGCGCGCACGGGATAGACTGTCGAAGCCCTTTTAAGGAGTCCCCGCCATGCGAACCCGCGCGCTCGTCGTCACGGTTCTCGCCCTCGGCGTCTGCAGCGGCCTCGCGGCCACGACCTATACGGTCGTGAACACCAACGACAGCGGCGTAGGGTCGCTGCGCCAGGCGATCCTTGACGCCAACGCGCACGCGGGCGCCGACATCATCGACTTCAATGTTGCCGGGGCGGGTTGCGACGGGTCCGGCATCTGCACGATCACGCCGGCGACCGCCTTGCCGGGCCTGAGCGACGCGGTCACCATCGACGGGTATACGCAGCCGGGCGCCTCGCCTAACACGAACGCGCTCGGCGGCATCAACGCGGTCTTGAAGATCGTCGTCTCGGGAGCCGGATCCCTATCGACGGGGTTTACCGTGAGCGCGGACAACTGCACGATCCGAGGCCTCGTCATCAACGGCTACACGAACGGGATCGCGCCGAATTCATCCAACGACAACAAGATCCAGGGATGCTTCATCGGCGTGGACGCCTCGGGCCAGATCGCCGTGAAAAACTCCTGGGGCATCAACGCGTCGTCCGGCACGAACCTGACCATCGGCGGTCCCGTTCCCGCGGACCGCAACCTCATCTCCGGCAACGACTATGGGATTGCGGTGACCGCGATCCCCGGCACCCTGATCCAGGGCAATCTCGTCGGCACGACGGCGTCCGGCGACGCGCCCCTCGGAAACGTCAACGGGATTCAAGTGTCGGGCAGCACGGGCACGGTCACGATCACCGGCAACGTCGTCTCGGGCAACGGCCCTGTCCTCCAGGGTTTTGGCATCGTCACCGGTAACTTCGGCGGCGCTCACAATACGGTGATCCAGGGCAATTGGATCGGCACCGACGCGACCGGCCTGCTCCCTCTTGGCAACCGTGATTGGGGAGTCCTCCTCGAGGACCAAAACGCCACCGTGGGGGGAACGGCACCCGGACAGGGCAACGTCATCGCCTACAACCACGGCGGCGTGGGGTACACCTGCTGCACCCCACTCAACC
>JANMBR010000053.1:0-2907 GCA_031360505.1 Acidobacteriota bacterium | reverse complement strand
CCCCCGACTCCTTGGCCCGCGCCAGAAAGAGCGCTGCCGCGCCCACTCCCAGCAGGAGGATCGCGAGGGCCAGGCCGATGAGGACGGTTGCGGAAGCCATCGACTACAGGATAGCCCCGGAAAGGACAAATGATGTCCGGGAGCGGTTAGAATCGCAGGGTCGCGAGGAGGCGGTCGTGGACGGACCCAGAGATCCCCCGAAGAAGAGCACCGAAGATCGAGAAATCGAATACCTCATGTGCTCGCAGTGCGGCACGCCCTGTTACATCTTCGAGACGGAGGGCGAGCGCATCCTCGAGGCGATGTGCCTGACCTGCGGCAACGACGAGATCACCCTGTTCAACATCGGGGAGGGCGGACCAGAGGATGAGTGAGGCCTACGTCAATCCCCTGACGGAGCGCTATGCCTCCGCAGAGATGTCCGCGGTCTTCTCCCCCCGCTTCAAGTTCGAGACCTGGCGCCGCCTCTGGCTCTGGCTGGCCGAGGAGGAGCGACGGCTCGGCCTGCCGATCCCGGACGACGCCATCGCGCAGATGGCCGCCCACCTTTCCGACGTCGACTTCAAGGCCGCGGCCGCTGAAGAGGCGAAAACCCGGCACGACGTGATGGCGCACATCCACGTCTTCGGCGCGGCCGCTCCGGCCGCCAAGGGGATCATCCACTGGGGCGCGACATCTGCCTACGTGACCGACAACACCGACCTCATCCAGATGCGCGAGGGCCTGACCCTCGTCGAGAAGCGCCTCGTCGCGACGCTCAAGAAGCTGCGCGACTTCGCCCTTGCGCACCGCAACCTGCCCGCCCTGGCCTACACGCACTTTCAGCCCGGGCAGCCGACGACGGTCGGCAAGCGCGCAACGCTCTGGGCGGCCGATCTCCTGATGGACCTCGAGCAGGTTCGCGCCGCGCGCTCGGACCTGCGCTTGCTCGGAGCCAAGGGCGCCACCGGCACGCAGGCCTCGTTCCTGCGCCTCTTCGACGGCGACTCCGCAAAGGTCGATGAGCTCGACCGGGCGCTGACGGCCCGCGCCGGATTTGCCCGGCGCCAGCTCGTCGCGGGCCAGACCTATTCGCGCAAGCAGGACGACCGCGTCGTGCACGCGCTCTCGGGCCTCGCGCAGTCCGCGCACAAGATCGGCTCAGACCTGCGCCTGCTCCAGCACGAAGGCGAGCTCGAGGAGCCGTTCGAGACCTCGCAGGTCGGCTCCTCCGCCATGCCCTACAAGCGCAACCCCATGCGCGCCGAGCGCGTGTGCTCGCTCGCTCGCCACGTCATCGCCCTCTCGCTCGACACGGCGATGACGTCGGCCACGCAGTGGCTCGAGCGCACGCTCGACGATTCCGCAAACAAGCGCATCGCCGTGCCCGAGGCCTTCCTCGCCTCCGACGCGATCCTGATCCTGCTCGAGAACGTCCTCGGAGGGCTCGTCGTCCACCCCGAGGTCTCGGCCCGCAAGCTCGCCGCGGAGGCGCCCTTCCTCGCGACCGAGAACCTCATGATGGAGGCCGTGCGCCGCGGCGGCGACCGGCAGGAGTTGCACGAGCGGCTGCGCGTCCACGCGCGAGCCTCGGCCGACGCCCGCTCCGCGACCGGAGCGCCCGCGGACCTCTTCGACCGTCTCGCGGGCGACGCCGCATTCGGACTCTCGCGCAAGGAGCTCGACTCCGCGGCTGCACCGGAGAAGCTCATCGGCCGCTCCTCCGAGCAGGTCGAAGTCTTCGTCCGCGAAGAGCTCGACCCCGCGCTCGAGGGCGCCGCGACCGCACAGAGCGCGCCCGTGCGCGTGTGAGCGTCCGGCGGGCGACCCGGCTCCTCGTCCTCGCAACGTTCCTCACGGCATCCTGCGCATCCTCCCGCCCCGTCTCCCACCCCGTGTCACCCGCGGACGCGGCGAAGGGCTGGAGCGAGGAGGGCCTCGCGTCCTGGTACGGGGCCAACGACGGATTCGAGGGCAAGCCGACCGCTTCGGGCGAAATCTACGACTCCTCCAAGCTGACCGCCGCGCACCGTGACCTGCCGCTCGGCACGGTCGTGGACGTGACGAGCCTCGACAACGGTCGGGTCACGCGCGTGCGCATCAACGACCGCGGGCCCTTCATTAAGGGACGCATCATCGATCTCTCGCAGGCCGCGGCGCGGGAGATCCAGATGATCGGCCCCGGCGTCGCAAGCGTGCGCATCGTCGTCGTCGTCGAGGGCGTCGAGACCGAGGCCGTCTCGCCGACCGGACTCTGGGCCGTGCAGGTCGGCTCCTTCGCCGAGAAGGCGCGCGCCGACAAGCACGCCGCCCGCGTGCGCGCCGCCGGCTTCAACGTCTTCCTCGAGCCCTACGAGGGGCTGACGCGCGTCAAGGTCGGACCGCTCGACTCGCGCGGCGACGCCGAGACGAAGCTCGCGAGCCTCGAGCAGGCGGGATTCGAAGGGATCGTGGTGCCGACGACCAAGTAGAATCCGCGCTCCATGACCGCGGCCATCTCCTGCACCGGCCTCAAGAAGCACTTCGGCGACGTCAAGGCGGTCGACGGGCTCGACCTCGAGGTCCGCGCCGGCGAGTGCTTCGGCATGCTCGGGCCCAACGGCGCGGGCAAGACGACGACCATCGAGATCCTCGAAGGCCTCACCTCCCCGGACGCCGGCGAGGTGACGATCCTCGGGCGGCGCTGGGGCAGCCACGAGCGCGAGCTGCGCGAGCGGCTGGGCATTTCGCTCCAGGAGACCCGCCTCACGGAGAAGCTCACCGTCTACGAGACGCTCGCGCTCTTTCGGTCCTTCTACGTCCGCGGGCGCGACCCCGAACAGCTCATGGCGGATCTTTCGCTCGAGGAGAAGCGGGACGCGCGCGTGGGCAAGCTCTCGGGCGGTCAGCGCCAGCGCCTCGCTGTGGCCTGCGCGCTCGCCGGGGATC
>JANMBR010000043.1:0-7695 GCA_031360505.1 Acidobacteriota bacterium | reverse complement strand
TCGGGCGTCAGGACCTTCTCCGCCTCGACCCACGTCAACTCCTCGAGCAGAATCCCGGGCGCCGACCGCGGGGGCTGCGACACGAGCGCGACGGCAAGCAGGGCCGCCGGAAGAATTCCGATCATGTCCGTCGCGGCTCCTCCCCCGCGGCCGCCCGCATGAGGCGCAGGCGCGCGGCCAGACGCGGAATCTTGATCTTGGCGAAGAGACGCCCGTTGACGAAGAGCACCGGGATCGAGTCCGACCAGCGTCGCGCGATCTCGTCGTCGGAGTCGACGTCCACGATCTCCCACTCGCGCGGCTCGTTGGCGAGGAGCCGGTCCACTTCGGCCCGCATCTGCTGGCAGAGGTGGCAGCCCGGCCGGGATAGCAGCTTCAAGGCAATCATGGCTGCACGGACAGGGGCTCCTCGGGGTTGCGCGCGAGGCGGTAGACGTAGTCGAAGCCCGAATAGACCGTGACGCTCGCCACGGCGCCGGAGCCGATGAGCAGGACCTGCCTCGGCCACTCCCAGATGTTGGCGCACAGGACGAAGAGGACGTTCACGATCTGCGTGACGGTCGTGACCTTGCCCGCCCACGTGGGCGGAAATTTTTTCTTGCCCGACGTCAAGATGAGCAGGAGCCCCACGACCATCAGCAGGAAGTCTCGCGAGAGAACCATGACCGCGAGCCAGACCGGCACCTTGACGTGGGCCGGATAGGACGGGATCGCGAGGAAAAGGTACGACGTCATCAGAAGAAGCTTGTCGGCGATCGGATCGAGATAGGCGCCGAGCGCCGATTTCATGTCGAAGCGCCGCGCCAGATACCCGTCTACGCCGTCCGACAGCCCCGCGCCGACGAAAATGGCAAGGGCGATCCCGAAACGGCCGTCGGCGATCGAGACCAGGAAGAACGGCAGGGCGGCGAGGCGGACGAGCGTGATGAAATTGGGCAGCGTCCAGGGGCCCCTCAACGGCGCCGCCACTCGTTCTCGCGCGCGCCGGCCGGAACCTCGGCCGGGACCCACACGGTCGCGCCCTTGATCCGGATGAGCTTGCGGTCCTCGAATTGCTTCAACATCCGGGTCACGGTCTCGCGCGTGGCGCCAATCGAGTTGGCGATCTCCTGGTGCGTCGGGCGGTGGACCGCGAAGAATCCATCCACCGGGGACTGCCCGGACTCGTCCGCGAGGCGGACGAGGTAGCGCGCGAGCCGGCCGCCGACATCTTGCAGGGCGAGCGACTCGATCACGTCGTTGGCCCTGCGCAGGCGCGCCGACATCGTCTGGAGGATCTTCCTGGTCAGCGCGAAGTCGCGGGCGAGCAGGGCGAAGAAATCCTCGCGCGCCACGGCCACGAGTTCGCACTCGGTCAGCGCAGTGATCGAGGCGCTGCGCGCCTCGCCTTCGAGCAGGGCCATCTCCCCAAAAAAGTCGCCGGCCTGAAGGTGCGTGAGGACAACCTCGCGCCCCTCCGGCGAATCGACGAACACCTTGACTTCTCCGCGAACGAGCGCGAAGAAGAGATCGCCGGGCTCGGCCTCGCGCAAGATGGGCGCGCCGGCGGCGAAGTGACGCACGGAGGCCAGGCGCGACAGCATCTGGAGCTGTGGGGCGTCGAGGTCCGCGAAGAGCGCGACGCGGCGAAACACGGATGGATCAATCACGACGTTTTCCCCTCTCCCGCCAGCAACAGGGACCGTAGCCTGTCCAGCCCCCGCGTGAGCTCGGATCCGCTCACGAAAGCTCCCCCCGATTCTGACAGCAGGCCGCATGCGGCCGCCAGTCGGATCGCGTCGGACGCTCCGCGCCAGGGCCCCGGTGAGCCCCGCAGGCACGCGGGCCCGGCGTCGGCGCCCCGCAGCACTCCAGCAAGCCGGAGCAGCAGCTGGGCCGCCGCGGCCCTTGCGAGCGAGGCGTCCGGCCGCGCACGGTGCGTCTCGCCGTCCACGTCGAGCAGGCCGAGCGAGACCGCCCGCATCATGGGCCGGCTGTCGCGGCGCTCGAGCAGGTCGCTCGCCACGACGCTTCCCGAAACCCGCGCTTCCCGGACTTCCGGGAACATCCACCAGACGAGCGAGGCCGCACCCGCGCGCGTGACGCGCCGCGCTCGCGCCGCCTGGCGCTCGGCCTCCGGCCAGTTCGCGATCCGGAAAGCGAGGCGGGCTTCGGCGGCCTGGTCGGAGAAGCGCTGGTCTTCGGCCGCGAGCGCGTCGAAGACCGAGACCGCCAGAGCGTCGTCGCCCACCTCGAGGGCAAGCCGGCCGATGCCGGCGCGTTCATCCGCGTCCAGGCCTCCGAGAGCGAGGGCCTCCCGGTCGTACTGCAGGGCGCGCTCCTTCTCTCCCGCCGAGCACTCGACGCCGGCGGCGCGCACGAGGACCGCCGCAGAATGCGGATTCCACGCGATCGCTCGGGCGAGCTCGGCGCGCGCGGCGTCGAATCGGCCGAGCGTCGCGTCGCGGTCCGCCTGCGCGAGAGCCGAATCGGTCGCCTCGCCGAGCAGCTTCTGTGCCCGGACGCCGAGACCAGGCCGCCCCGGCGCGATGGACACGGCGTGGGCGTACAGCTCGTAGGCATTCACGGGAGAGCCGGCGCGGGCTTGCGCCTCGCCGCAGGCGACGTCGAGCGGTAGGGTGGCATCCGGTTTCGCGAGCGCCGCCTGGCAGGCAGCCAGCGCCTCGCCCGAGCGGCCGCCCGCGACGAGCGCCTCGATGGCCCCGATCGCGCCGGCGCTCGCCGACGGCCCGGACGAGGCCCGCGCGAACTCTTTTCCGGCCCGCGCGGCGTCGCCCGCGAGTAGCGCCCGCCAGCCTTCTTCGATGGAGGGATCGAAAGGCCCGGTCAGCCCCTCCCGAGGGTCGAGCGGGAAATGATCGCGCGGGGCCGGCACGGGCGCGCTCGCGCAACCATGCGCCAGTAGAGTGGCGAGCGCCGCCCCGACGAGCGCGATTCGGCGCGCGCATCGGGTCTGTCGGGTCGCGGCCGGATCACGCACCCGGCGGAGCGCTCTCCGGGCGGATCGACGCGATGGCGTGCTTGTAGATCATCTCTTCCCGGCCGTCGACCTCGAGCACGAGCGCGAACTTGTCGAAGCGGCGCAGTCGTCCCAGGCGATCCTCGCCGGAGACCAGGCGCACCGTGACCGGAACGTTGTCCTTGCGCAGGTTGTAGAAAAACGAATCCTGGACGTTGATCGGAACCTTGTTCATCGCGTCTCCCCTTCCCCCGTCCCGCCCACGAGGGCGAGAATGACATCGAGGGCCTCTTCCGGCTCGACCCGGTGCGCGTCGCGCTCGCGCGCGAACCAGGTCCTCTGGCGCTTGGCGAGCCCGCGCGTCGCCTTCACGATCCGCTCCTGTGCCTCTTGCCTCGAGATGTGCCCGAGCACCCACTCGGCCACCTCGCGATACCCGATCGCCCGGAAGGAATTTGATTCGACCGGGAGGCCGCGGCCGATGAGCCGTTGGACCTCCTCGCCCCACCCGTCGTCCAGCATCTGCTGGACCCGCATTTCGATCCTAACATTAAGCGCGTCGCGGTCCGGGCGCAAGCCGACTTTCACGAGGCGGAACCGCTCGGACCAGCCGTCGCCCTCACGCGCGCGCAGCCGCGCGGACGGCGGCGCGCCCGTCAGGAGCAGAATCTCGAGGGCGCGCAGCGTGTACTTGAGATTCGCGACGGGGATCCGCGCGGCCGCGGCCGGATCGTTCACGGCGAGGAACCGGTGCGTTGCGGCGGCGCCGCTTCGATCCGCCCAATCGAAGAGCGCCTCGCGCAGGCGCTCGTCCCGGGCCTCCCCCGACGGGAGGCCGTCAAGCAGCGCCGAAAGATAGAAACCGCTTCCGCCGCAGACGATCGGAAGGCGGCCGCGCCGGACGATGTCTTCGATCGCGGCGCGGGCTTGCCTGGCCCAGCGTCCGGCCGAATACGTCTCCTCTGGCTCCGCGACGTCGATCAGGTGATACCCGACCTCCGCGCGGCGCGCCGCCGGAGGCTTGGCCGTCCCGATGTCGAGGCCGCGGTACACAGCGAAGGCGTCGGCCGAAACGATCTCGCCTGCGCGCCGCAGCGCGACCGCGTGCGCGATGTCAGACTTCCCGGCGCCCGTCTCGCCGAAGAGAACGAGCAGGACCGGCCGGACGGCGGCGCTCAGGGCCCCTCCACTCCGCGCCATGCCAGACGCGTCGACCCGGGCAGAAGATCTGCGCGCGTATCCGAGCGCTCGTCGGTCCGCACGACCGGGACGCAGAAGCGCTCCAGGGTCGCAAGCGTTTCTTTCGCGGGATGGCCGAAGCGGTTGTGCCGGCCGCAGGAGAGCAGGGCCAGGCGCGGACGCGTCGCCTCGAGAAGGCCCGCGGTCGTGGACGTGCGGCTGCCGTGGTGACCGACCTTGAGAACGTCGACCCGCGGGAGCGCCCCGGCGCCCAGCAATTCGGATTCCGTCGGCGCTCCGGCATCGCCCGTCAGGAGAGCGCTGCGTCCATCGCGCTCGAAGATGGCCACGACCGACTGGTTGTTGACCGCATCGGTCTTGCGCGCGGGGCCGCCCGACTGCAGCACGAGCAGGCGCGCGCCCTCCCGCTCCCATTGATCCTGCGGCGCCAGAACCCGGATCGGGACCCCTCGGGCGGCGGCCGTCGCCTCGAGCCGTGTGTAAAGGTCGCCCTCATCTTCACCCGCCGAGCGCCAGAGCTCGCCGACGGGCAGCTCCTCCAGCACGGCGAAGAGACCGAGTGCGTGGTCGGGGTGGGGATGCGTGAGCAGAACAGCGTCCAGGCGCGTCACGCCCCGGTCGAGCAGCTTCGGCACGAGCCGCGTGCGTCCAAAGTCGGCGGCCATGAGATCGAACGGACCTCCCCCGTCCACCAGTATCGCCCGGCGATTCCAGCGCAGGAGGATCGCGTCTCCCTGCCCGACGTCGAGGGCCTCGATCGAGAAACCGTGCTCCGGGCCCCGAGCGCCGGGAGCCAGCGCGGCGACCAGGAAGGCGGCTGCGGCTCCGAGCGCTGCGGCCGAGCGCAGGGGAACAGGCCCGAGGCCCGCCGCGAGCAGCAGGGCTGCGACCAGGCACATCGCCCAGAGCGCGGGCGTCGGACGCAGGAACGCGCAGCCCGCGGCCCGCTCCGCGAGAAACTCGAGAGCGCGGCTGCCGAGGCCGAAAAGCGCCGCGAGCGGGCCCGCCGGAAGGCCGACCGCGTAAAACGCAAGGAGCACGCCTCCGAGGCCGATCAACGCTCCGGACAGCGGGATCGAGAGCGGCGCGGTCAGCCATGCTCCCGCCGCGACGATGTTGAATCTCCAGAAGAGCACGGGCGCCGTGGCGCACTCGGCCGCCAGGGCGACGGCCAGGCCGGAGAACAGCCACTCGGGCCTCGCGGGCAATCGGGCGCGGATCGGTTTCGAGAAGAGCGCGATGCCGCAGACGGCCGCAAAGGTCAGCACCGTACCCACCGAGAAAATCTGCTCGGGCGAACCCGCGAAGAGAACGAGCGCCGAGAGCCCGATCGCCTGCGCGCTCGTGATGGGCCTCTCCAGCAGGCGCGTGGCGAGAAACACCGCAACCACCAGGCCGGCGCGGACCGCGGGAGGATTTGCGCCGCCCACGAGAACGAAGAGGAACACCGCCAGGAGCAGCGCGGTGTCGCGCGCCTTGCCGCCGACCCCGAGAAGCTGGAGCGCGAAGGCCACGAGCCCCGCGGCGAGCACGACGTGCAAGCCCGACACGACGAGCAGGTGGTACAGGCCGCCGCGGCGGTAGCGGGCGACCATTACACGGTCGAGCTCGGAAGTTCGGCCAAGCAGGAGCGCTGCCAGCGGTCCGCGCACATCGCGTTCGAACGTCAGGGCCGGCGCCCGCGGCAGGCGGGAGAAGAGGAATCGATTCGGCAGCGTCAGGAACGTGAGGAAGGTAGCGTTCTGCCGCTCGACCATCCTCGCGCTCTTGACCGAGATCCGGTAACGGGGCCATGGGAGCGCAACCTCCCGCACGGAAGCCGGGATCTCCTCGAGCTCAAGGTGTCCCGTCATCCGCACGCGATCGCCCCGGTCCGCCCCGGGCAGGGCCGGCGTCTCTCCCGAAACGAACACGACGACTTCGGCGGGGAAAGGGATCCAGTCTTTGTCCGCGAGCAGGCGTTGGGCGCGCAGCGTCGTGCGGGCGCGCGGCGGCTGGCCGCTCCAGAAGTCGGTGAGGACCCCGTCGATGACGGCAGCCTGCCGAGCGGGCTCTGGCATCTGGCGAAACGCCGCACGCGCCTCATCCGCCCGCACGGCGATGCGGCCCCGGCCCAGCAGGAATCCCGCCGACAGCCAGAGCGCGACGAACGCCAGGCGAAACGCAACGCGGCGCCTGCCGAGGCGGTCGAGGATCGCGAGGCAGATCGAAGACAAAACCATCAGCGCGGCCGCGCCGAGCGTGGCGCCGACGGACCAGGCTCCCAGAAAGATCCCGAGAACCAGACAGATTGCCGCTCGGGCTGCCGGCGCCTCGCCCTGGGCGAGGACCGGCCGGATCATGCCACCCGCTCGAGGGCGACCAACGACTCCACCCGGTGGGTGAAGGCAAAGAGGTCATACAGCTTCGCGTGGCGGATCCGGAACCCCTCCGCGAGAATCGCCGGAAGATCGCGCGCGAGCGTCGCCGGATCGCAGGACACGTAGAGAAAGAGTCGGTTGCTGCGCCGCGCGAGCTCTTGGGCCAGGTCCGTCCCGAGCCCCGCCCTGGGCGGGTCCACGACGATGCAGGCAAAGCGCCGGTCGTCCTCCTCGAGGAAGCGGTCCATTGGCGCGGACACGATCTCCCATCGCTCGCCGTCTCGCCAACGCTCCTTCGTCCGACGCGCGTCCGCGACGGCTTCGGCGTCGGATTCTACGGAGAGGACGCGGTGACCAGCGCTCGCCAGGGCGCCGGCGAGCAGGCCAACGCCTCCGAAGGCGTCGAGCGCCGCTCCCGGATCCGCGCGTCCCGCCTCGGCCGCGACGTCGGCGTAGAGCTCCGGAACGAGGAACCGGTTGCCCTGGAAAAAACTGCCGACCGAGACATCGAAGGCGCGGCCGCCGACGGCGAGGTCCAGAAAACGAGCACCCCGCTCGAGCATCTTCTTCCCGTCCTCGGATCGAACGCGGACGCCCTGGTAGAGCCCCGAAAGCGCGAGCCCGAGCTCAGCCGCCCGGGCCGGGTCGCCCGAGACGGTCGCGCGAACGAGCCGCCGCCCGCCCGTCATGTCTTCGAGCGTGGCAATCTCGGACACGGCCGCCCCTGTGGACGCGATGACCTCGCCGGTCCCCGGCAGGAGCGCGCGCGTCTCAGGCGCGATCGAATCGCAAGCAGCAGCGGAGACGACCCGGTGCGTCCCGGGAGCGAAGTAGCCCGGCTCGCCTCCCGCGGCGTGGAGGCGCGTGCGCAGCCGGTATCCCGGCGCCGACGCCGTCACCGGCAGCTCGCCGAACCGGGTCGGATCGAGCTTGCCGATCCTTTGCATGGTCTCGAGAAAGAGCTCGCGCTTGGCCGCCCGCGCCGCCGCCGGCGCGAAGTGGGCCCAGTCGCAGCCGGCGCACCCGGCATGGGGACCCTCCACCCGATCGGGCGAAGGCTCGATCACGGCCCGGAGGCTGCCCCGCCAGAATCTTTTTCTCACCTCATACAGTGTTGTCGCGACGAGCTCGCCCGGGAGCGCCCCATCCACGAATCCCACCGCCTCCGAGGTCCGG
>JANMBR010000011.1:0-12626 GCA_031360505.1 Acidobacteriota bacterium | reverse complement strand
ATCTCGCGGCGACGCTCGGGCGCATCCGCGAGACTCTGAAGCCCGGGGGCGTGGCGGTCTTCTCGGAGTGCGTGCGTCCGTTTCCGGGCCAGCCGATCTACGTCGAGTTCGTCTTCAACTTCCTCGAGAACTTCACGGGCGTCTCGACCGACGCCGCGACGCGCCCGAACCACGGTTTCCTCACGCCCGAAAACTGGCGCCGCGCCTTCCGGGCCGCCGGCTTCGAGCAGCCGCAGATCCTGCCCGACGTCGAGGAGCTCGCGAAGCACTACGATTCGTTCTTCGTAGCGGCCGTCTCCGCCCGCCGTCCCGCCTGACTACTTGCTGCCCGCCGTCTTGCGCGAAGGGTCGTCCCAGAACGGATAGAAGCAGTACCACTGTTCCGGGTACTCCCGCACGTACCGCTCGAGGATCGCGACGTACCGATCGATGTTCACTCGCAGGGCCGCATCCCGATCGCCCGCCGTCTGGATCGGCAGCGGCCCCTCCACGATCGCCCGATAGCGCCCGTCGGGCAGGCGGACGATGAACGCGGGCAGGACCGTCGCGCCCGAGGCCATCGCCACGCGCAGGGGGCCCCGTGGAAAGAACGCCTTGCGCCCGAAGAACGGGGCGGCCACTCCCGTGTTGTCGAAGTCCCGGTCGCCCTGCATGGCCACGATCTCGTTCGAGCCGAGGGCGCGCAGAATGGCCAGCGTCGGGACGATGCTGCGGTCGACGCGGATCTCGGTCACACCGCAGCGCTCGTGCAGGCGCCGCCGCTCACGCTCGACCCCGGGAAAAATGTCGGGCACGAGCACGACATGGACGGGCTGTTTCACCTGCGCGAGCATGAGGCCCCCGACCTCCCAGTTGCCGAGGTGAGCCGTCAGGAGGAGCACGCCTTTGCCGGAAAGCCGGCCCTCCACGATGTTCGAGTACCCGATGACCCCTTCGATCAGGCGCGCGGCGTCTGCGGGCGGCCGCGTGGCGAAGTGCAGGAAGTCGACCCACGCCGAAAAGTGCGAGACAACCATCTCGAAGGCGAGGCGACCCACCTCGGATGAATCCTCGGGGGCGCCGAGGATCACGGCGAGGTTGGAGCGCGCGGCCCTCAGGTACTTCGGCCGCAGGCGGTAGTAGACCGTCGCGAGCGCCCGCCCGCCGCGGTGCATCGAGCGGCGGGGCAGGTTGCGGGTGAAGGCGAGCGTGGCCGGAAACCAGAAGCGCGAAAAGGCCGAAGCGATCGCGCGCGCGATGGGATTGCGCGTCGCCATCTTTTCCTGCACGGGAGGTATCCTACGGGAATCGGCCCACCGCAGACGGCAGACGGTAGACGAGCCAGATTGGCGATGGCGTTGCCGTACGCGGTTTTCGCGCTGCTCGTCTTCATCTCCTGGCAGAGGTGGATCGAGCCATACATCGACTCGGGCCGCGAGCTGATGGTCCCGTGGAGGCTGGCGCACGGCGAGCGGCTGTACCGCGACGTCCACTTCCATCATGGGCCCCTCGGGCCGTACTTCGCCGCGATCGCCGACGGGCTCGCGGGCCGCTCGCTTCCCGCGCGCACCGGGCTCTACGGTCTCGTCGCGCTGGTCCACCTGGCCGCGCTCAGCCGGCTCGCGCGCCGCATGCTCTCACCAGGGCGCGCTGCGCTCGCAACGTCGGTCGCGGTCGCCGCCGCCGTGTTCCTCCGGCCAGGAGGATGGCTCTTTCCCTTCAGCTTTGACGCGGCGATTGCCGTTGCGGCCCTGACGTGGGCGCTCGTCCTGGCCGCGCGTCCCGAATCGACCCGCGCGGACGTCGCGGCAGGCGCGTGCCTGCTTGCCGCGCTTCTTTCCCGGCCCGAGCTCGGGCTGGCCGGGGTCCTCGTCTTCGCGGCCGCCGCGCGGCGCTCACCCCGGCGGCTCGTTGCGCTTGGGGCCGCTCCGCTTGCGGCGGCCGCGGCCGGGTATGCCTTGCTCTCGGCCGGGATTCCCCGCGAACGCCTCGTCGCCGACGGCTGGCTGCGGCTCATCGAGCCGCCGGCCGCCTTCCAGAACGTCTATCGGGCGTATGCCGGGCTCGATCGCGTGGGGCTGCGGACGGCCGAGCTCTTGCTTGCCGCGATCGTCCTTGCCGTCGTCGGCGCGTTGCTCTTCGTGGCCGCGTGGATCGCCGCGCGCCTGGCCTCGACCGGGCGCCGCGCCTCCGGCGCCGCAGTCGAAGCGCTCGCGATTGCCGCGCTCGTCGTTGCCGCCGTGATCCGGTTTCGGCCTCCAGGCTCGTTTGCCGACCGGCTCGCCCTCATCCCCCCGCTCGTGCGCGTGATTCCCCCGTGCCTCGCCGTGGCCGCCGGCCTGCGACTCGTCGCCGCCCTTGCCCGCCGCGATCCGCACGGCCCATTCTCGGCCGTGCCCGACGCCGTCCTCTGGATGGCGGCCGTCTTCGCCGCGCGCATCTTTCTCGCGGCCGGTTACGTGGGCCCGTACGACGCTTTCTTCCTGCCGTTGCCCATCGTCGTCGCCGCAGCCGGGCTCTTCGGCGCGGCCGACCGCGCGGCGCCCGCGCTCGGCAGCATGCTGCCCCGCCTCGCGGCCGCGGCGCTCTCGGTGTTCCTCGCGTTTCGCCTCGCGGCGATGGCCGACCTGTACCGCGGCCTGCTCTGGACGCCCGTTGCGACGCCCGCCGGGAGCCTGCGCCTGCCGGGGCCCGTCTCAGAGGCCACGGCAGGGGCGCTCGCGGAGCTTGCCCGTCTGCCCTCAAACGCAACGCTCGCGGGATTTCCGGAGGCCGGCTTCTTCAACTACGTCCTCGGGCTGCGAAATCCGTTCTGGCTCGAGCAGTTTTTTCCAGGGCATCTGGATTCAGAGGGCGAGGCGCGGGCCGTCGCCGCGCTCGGCTCCGATCCGCCCGACGTCCTGCTCGAGTCCAACGTGCTCGCGGTCGGCGAGGGCGCCCGCGCGTTCGGCCAGGACTACCTGGTCGGGCTCGCCGCCGCGGCGCGCGCGCGCTATCGTCCGGTTGCGGCCTTCGGACCGGGGGCGCGGCCGGGCGCGCGCATCGGCGATCCCGAGTTTTTCGTGGAGCTCTCGATTCCCCTGTCCCGGCAGCGGAGGACCCCATGAGGCTCGATCAGGCCGTCTCGCAGAAGTTCGAGCTCTCGCGGCGCGCGGCCCGCGAAGCCGTTCGGTCGGGGCGCGTCGACGTCGACGGGAAGGCCTGCGACGAGCCGGGGCAGGAGGTGTCGCCAGACGCACAGCTGCGTTTCCACGCCGACCGCCCGCTGCGGCGACACGTCAAGACGCGGCTCGTGGTGTTGTACGAAGACGACGACGTCCTGATCGTCGACAAGCCGGCCGGGCTCCTCTCGGTCCCGACCGAGGCCCGGGAGAAGGACACGCTGTGGAGCCGGGCGCTGCACTACCTCCAGCATCGCTACGGCGGCCGGCCGCACGCCGGGATCGTCCACCGCCTCGACAAGGAAACGTCCGGCGCGCTCGTCTTCGCGCGCAACCGCGCCGCGCACCATGCGCTCCAGGACCGGTTCCGAACACACGCCATCGACCGGGAGTACGTCGCGCTCGTCGAGGGCATCCCGGCCGACAGCGGCACGTTCGACGCGGACCTGGTGCGCGAGCCGGGGCTGCGCCGGTCGATCGCCCGGCCCGGCCAGGAGGGCCGCCGCGCCGTCACCCGCTACAGGACGGTCGAAAACCTCGGAAATGCCGCCCTGGTCTCGATCCGCCCCGAGACCGGGCGCACACACCAGATCCGCGTGCACTTTTCTGCGGGCGGACATCCGATCCTCGGCGACCGGGTCTACGGAAGACCCGGTACGGGCGCCAAGGCGGCCCCCCGCCAGATGCTCCACGCCCGCCGGCTCGGCTTCCCGCACCCGAAGACCGGCGAGAACGTCAGCGCCGAAGCTCCTCTGCCGGACGACTTCGAAAAGGTGCTGTCGCTCCTGCGGGCTAAAAAAAAGCGGCCCGGCAAAGCCGGGCCGCAAACAGATCGCTGAATGCTGAAAGCGAACTAGGCGAGGACGACGACCACCACGCGGCGGTTCTTCGAACGGCCTTCCTTGGTCTTGTTCGACTCGACCGGCTCGGCCTTCCCGTAGGAGATGGTCGACATCCGGTTGAGCGCGACGCCCTGCTTGTTCAGGTAACGGCGCACCGCTTCCGCCCGGGCCTCGCCGAGCTTCAAGTTGTAGGAATCCGGACCCGTGGCATCCGTGTGCCCCTGGATTTCCAGGTACACGTTTTTGTTCTCGCCCTTGAGCCTCTCGGCGAAGGCGTTCAAGGCATCCTGAGCTTCCGTGGAGAGCTCGTGCTGATTGACCGGGAACTTCGCCGCGTCATCCGAGAGAACCAACGAGTAGACGAACTTGCCTTCGGCCAGCTTGCCCGCCTGCTGCGCCCGCTCGAGGGCCTGGCGCGTGGCGTTGTCGAGCTCGGTCAGCTTCGCGTCGTGCTGCTTGACCTTGGTCTGCGCGGCCTCGACCTGGGATTCGACGTCGTTGATCCGCTTCTCGGTGACCGCGCTGCTTTTGGAGACCTCCTCGCCGACGTACTTCTTGGAAGCGCACGCCGTGAGACCGAAGGTACCCAAAAGAAGCGCCCCACCCGCCAAACTGATAGAAACCCTGCGACCTTTGTGCATCTGCACCTCCTGAAAAAAGGGTTACGAACCACCCGGGGCTGTCCCCCGGTATCCTCGACGGGTCCGGACGACCCAGGAACCGGGTTTGGCCACGGACACAAATACCATCCTGTATTTTACATCCCCTTTGCCCGACGGGGCAAATCCCAATAAATACTGCTGGCGGACCTCGCTGGCGATGCGGCTGGCCAGCGGTTTCAGGTCTTCGTCGCCCGAAACCAGGTGCATACGCCCTCCGCTCGAGCCGGCCAGCATTTCCAGGGTGTCCACGGACAGCTCCTGCCGGCTCTTTTCGCTCAGGGCGTCGAAGGCGCGGTTTTTCATGCCGATTGCGTACACCGGAACTGAAACATGCTGCAAGAGCTCGGCCATCTCTGTCGCCGACAACTGGCTCGCGTTGTCGACCCCGTCGGTGAAGAGCAGGATCGCCCGCTTGTTGTTGCGCCCCTTCATCATCCTCTCCGGGGTCGCCGCGACCGCATCGAAGAGCGCCGTCTGGCCCGAGGCCTCGAGGTCCCAGAGCACGCGGACGAGCTTCGTGGGATCGGCCGAGAAGTCCGAGACCAGCCGCACCTCGCCCTCAGAAAAGGCGAAGAGGGCGAAATCGTCGCCCACGCGCTTGGTCCGGATGATGCTCCGGATCGCGTTCTTGGCGTTCTCGAGCTTGTTCCCGACGCCCATGCTGCCCGACGTGTCGAGGAGGAAGGCGAAGGAGACGGGGGCGCTTTCGTCCCGGTCGAAGGTGTCCACGTCGACGCGCGTCTCGCCGACCTTGAGGACGAAGTCCTCCTTGCGGAGGTCGTCGGCGAACTTGCCGTTCTTGTCGGTCACGAGGACGGGCAGCATCACGTACTCGGCGCCCGCGCTCTCGGAGAAAGTCGGGGGATCCTCGGGTTTCTGGGCCGCCGCGACGGCCGCACAGAGGAGCAGCGGGAGGACGAGGAAGCGCTTCACTGACAGATTATAAGGCTTCCGGCCCCCCGCTTACTCCCGTTAGACTGTCCTCCCTTGACGACGCCCGCCCGGTCGATCGTTCTCGTCCGGCCCCACAACGCCTCCAACCTCGGCTCGGTGGCCCGCGTCGCCAAGAACTTCGGTCTCCGGGGCTTCGCGGTGGTGGAGCCGGCGGTCGTGCCGGATCTGGACTCCGGGCGCCTGGCCGTCGGGGCCGCCGATCTGCTCGGCGCGATCACCCGGCATCCGAGCCTCGATTCCGCGGTGGCCGAGTTTCCGGTGGTCGTCACGACGTCCTCGATGCGGGGGCGCGGCCGCGTGCGCCGGCTCGAGCTCTCCGAGCTGCCCGGATTCCTCGCCGAGACCGGAGCCGTTCCGGCGGCCTTCGTCTTCGGGCCCGAGAGGAGCGGCCTGACCGAGGACGAGCTCGCCCGCAGCTCGGCCTGCCTGCGGCTGCCGACCGACCCGGACTTTCCGACGATGAACCTCTCGCACGCCGTGGCGCTCGTGCTCGGCGTGGCGACGGCATTCACACGGGCCGAGGGCGAAGTCGCGGAACCTCCCGAGCCCTGGGCGCCTGCCGCCGAGATCGAATCCGCCATCGCGCACTGGGACCGCGCGCTCGACGCGATCGCCTTCTACGACACGGGCCACCGCGAACGCTCCCTGCGCGATTGGAGACGCCTCGTGGCCGGGCGCCCGATGACGATGCGGGAGGTGGCGATCCTGAGGGGGGTCGCGAACCGGGTGCTGGTGACGCTGCGGCGCCAGGAACGGGATCCCTCTTTGCGCTCGGGATGATTTGACGCGCCGCAGCGCGCGCCTCAAATCAGCTCTGCTCCTCCAAAGAAGAACGCGATCTCGTTCGCGGCGTTCTCCGCCGAGTCGCTCCCGTGGATGGCGTTGCGCTCGATGTCGGTGCCGAAGAGGTTGCGGACCGTTCCCGGATCAGCCTTGCGCGAGTCGGTCGCGCCCATCGTGCGGCGCAGGTGGGGCACGGCGTCCGCGCGCTCCAACGCCGCGACGATCACCGGTCCCTCGGTCATGAAGGTCACGAGGGCGCCGTAGAACGAGCGCTCCTTGTGCACGGCGTAGAACGCGCGGGCCTGCTCGGGCGACAGCCGCATTTTCTTGACCCCGATCAGACGGAATCCTTCTTTCTCCAGGTGCGCCAGGATCGCGCCGGCCTTGCCCCCGGCGACCGCATCCGGCTTCAAGATCGTGAGTGTCCGTTCCAAGTCGTGTCTCCTTGCTGCTGGCGGGCTAGCGTCCTGTGACCGAAGTCACGATACCAATCTCTTCGCTCGAAAGATGCAGATGACGCTATCGAAACTTCGGCGACAGAACACTAGCGCCCCAGCATTTCCTTGATCTTCCTGCCGATGTCCGCGGGCGAGCGCACCACGCCGATCCCCGCCGCTTCGAGCGCCTTCATCTTCTCGGCAGCCGTGCCCTTGCCGCCCGCAATGATCGCCCCGGCGTGGCCCATGCGCCGGCCCGGGGGCGCCGTCTGTCCCGCGATGAACGAGACGATCGGCTTCTTGAGGTTGCCGGCGACCCAGCACGCGGCCTCTTCCTCGGCCATGCCGCCGATCTCGCCGATCAGGACGATCGCCTCGGTGCCGGCGTCGTCCTTGAATGCCGCGAGGCAGTCGATGAAGTTCGTGCCATTGACGGGATCGCCGCCGATGCCGATGACGGTCGACTGCCCGAGGCCGAGGCGCGTCAGCTGGTCGACCGCCTCGTACGTGAGAGTGCCCGAGCGCGAGATGACGCCGACCGTCCCGGGCTTGTGGATGCGCCCGGGCATGATGCCGATCTTGCACTGCCCCGGTGTGATGATGCCGGGACAGTTCGGGCCGATGAGGCGCACGGCCTTGCCCGCCGCGGCCTGGCGGTCCAGGAAACCGCGGGCCCGCAGCATGTCGTTGGTCGGGATCCCCTCGGTGATGCACGCGATCACGGCGACCTCGGCATCCGCCGCCTCGACGATGGCATCCGCCGCGGAGGGCGGCGGCACGAAGATCATCGACGCGTTGGCGCCCGTCTCGCGCACCGCATCCGCCACGGTGTTGAAGACGGGGATTCCCTCGTGCGTCGTTCCGCCCTTGCCCGGCGTGACGCCCGCGACGACCTGTGTCCCGTATTCGCGGCAGGCGAGCGCGTGGAACGACCCCTCGCGGCCGGTGAGCCCCTGGACGAGCAGTCGCGTTTGCGTGCCGACCCAGATGCTCATCGCACGGCCTCCACGACCTTCTGCGCCGCATCGGCCAGGCCGTCCGCCGGAGTGATCTTCAAACCCGACTCGCGCAGGATCGCCTTGCCCTGATCCACGTTGGTGCCCTCGAGGCGCACGACCACGGGAATCGAGAGGCCCATCTCGCGCACCGCTGCGACCACGCCCTTGGCGATGATGTCGCAGCGCATGATGCCGCCGAAGATGTTGATAAGGACACCCCGGACGTTCTTGTCCGAGAGGATGATGCGGAAGGCGTTCTTGACCTGCTCCTCGTTGGCGCCGCCGCCGACGTCGAGGAAGTTCGCGGGCTCGCCGCCCGCGAGCTTCACGAGGTCCATCGTGCCCATCGCCAAACCCGCGCCGTTGACCATGCACCCGACGTTGCCGTCGAGCTTGATGTAGTTCAGGCCGAACCGCGAGGCCTCGACCTCGAGCGGATCCTCTTCGGCGAGATCGCGCATCTCCTTGATGTCGGGATGCCGGAAAAGCGCGTTGTCGTCGAAGGTCATCTTCGCGTCGAGCGCAAGGACATCGCCCTGCTTCGTCACGAGGAGCGGGTTGATTTCCGCAAGGCTCGCGTCGGTCTCGACGTACGCCCGAAAGAGCGCCTGGATGAGCGCGACGCCCTTCGTGAAGCTGTCGCCCGAGAGACCGAGCGCAAACGCGAGCTTGCGCGCCTGGAAGGGGAACATGCCCGAGGACAAATCGATGGCCTCGCGCACGATGGCGTTGGCGTCCTTCGCGGCGACTTCCTCGATCTCCATCCCGCCCGAGAGCGACGCCATGACCACGGGCAGCCCGCGCGAACGGTCGAGCGTGATCGACAGGTAAAGCTCGCGCACGATGTCGAGGGCCTCCTCGACGAGGACCTTCTGGACGAGACGGCCAGCCGGGCCGGTCTGGACCGTGACGAGCGTCATGCCCAGGATCTTGCGGGCCAGGTCGTGGGCTTCCTCGGGATCCTTCGCGAGCTTGACGCCGCCGCCCTTGCCGCGGCCGCCGGCGTGGATCTGAGCCTTGACGACGACGCGGCCGCCGAGGCGTTTGGCGATCTCGCGCGCCTGCGCGGGGCTGTCCGTGACCTCGCCGCGCGGCACGGCGACGCCGTAGCGGGCGAGGATCGACTTGGCCTGGTATTCGTGGACTTTCATGGTGCTTTCGAAAGAGCGCGGGATTATACGGGAAGTGCTCTCAAAGCCGGAATGCGGCGAGAGACGAGAGACCGAGGCCTGTCAGAGCCGCAAAAACGAGGGCCGCGGCCGCCGCGATCGCGATGCGGACACGGCGCCCCTGCGCAAGACCCCAGGCGTCCGCGAACGTGAAAAGGCCGACCGCGAGATGGGCCGTCGCGCCGAGCAGACCCGCGACATACGCGGCGCGCATCCACGGGTTCGCGAGCACGGCTTGCATGAGGCGAAAGAGATCGAGGCTCTCGTGATCGCGCACCTGGACCAGCCGCGCCGTCCACAGGTGGAACAGGATGAACCCGAAGAGCAGGACGCCCGTCACGCGCTGAAGGATCGAGAGCGTCCAGCGGGCGCGGCCCGGGGGCCCATCCCCCGGCGGCTCGGTCGCCGTCACGAAGAGGCCGTAGACGCCGTGGAAAAAGATCGGCAGCGCGATGACGAAGATCTCGAGCAGCACCGCCAGCGGCAGCCCCTGGAGCCGCCGCGCCATCAGGTTGTAGGCGTCGGCGCCCCGCGACGCCGAAGCGTTGACGTAGAGGTGGAAGGCGACAAACGCCCCGACCGGCACGACGCCCGAGATGGAGTGGAGGCGGCGCATGCGGGAGCGGCGCGCAACCTCCATCGCTCCCGCCCTGCTCAGACCTTCAGGATGCCGAAGAGCTCGCGAACGGCGGCGGCGGACTTCGCCAGGGCTGCGGCCTCATCCGGGGTCAGGGCGATCTCGATGATCTTCTCCATGCCGGCCGCGCCGAGCTGGACCGGGACGCCGAGGTAGACGCCATCCATCCCGTACTCCCCCTGGAGGTAGGCGGCGCAGGGCAGGATCTTCTTCTTGTCCTTCAGCACGGCGTCGACCATCTCGACGACGGCGGAAGCCGGCGCGTACCAGGCCGAGGTCTTGAGCAGGTTGACGATCTCGGCGCCGCCGTCGCGCGTGCGCTGGACGATCGCGTCGATCTTCTCCTTGGGCAGCAATTCCGGGATCGGAATGCCCGCGACCGTGGAGAACCGGGGCAGCGGCACCATCGTGTCGCCGTGGCCGCCGAGGACGAACGCATGCGTGTTCTCGACGGAGACGCCGAGCGCCTCGGCGATGAACCAGCGCATGCGCGCCGAGTCCAGGACGCCCGCCATCCCGAAGACGCGCTCGCGCGGCAGCCCCGAGACCCGGCGCGCCACCTCGCACATCGCATCGAGGGGGTTGGAGACGATGATCAGGATCGCGTCGGGCGAGCCCGGCAGGACCTTGCGCACGACGTCGGCGACGATGCCCTCGTTGGTGGCGACGAGATCGTCGCGGCTCATCCCGGGCTTGCGGGGCACGCCCGCGGTGATCACGACCACGTCCGAGCCCTCGGAGATCTCGTAGCCGTTCGAGCCGGACAGCCGCGCGTCGAACTTCTCGACCGGGGCCGACTCCATGATGTCGAGCGCCTTGCCCTGCGGCACGCCGGGGACGATGTCGATGAGCGCGACGTCCGCGAGCTCCTTCTCGACGATCCTCTGCGCGGCCGTGGCGCCGACGTTTCCGGCTCCGACGACGGTGACTTTCTGTTTCATGTTCCCCTCACCCCGACCCTCTCCCGCTTGGGAGAGGGAGCAGAAGCGCGCGGATTCTATCGCGCGCCCCCTCCACCGCAAGGCGGACCGTCGAGAGCGGCTACAATGGCGTCATGACTCCCGAGCGCCCCGACTACAAGCAACATCCCCTGTGGACCGAGGCGATGGCCCTCGCGCACGAAGCGTACGCGGTCGCGGAGGAGTTGCGCGAGCGGGACCCGGAAGCGGCCCGCCTACTGCGCAAGGCCGCCGTCTCGGTGCCGGCGCTGCTGGCAGGGGCCCTGTCGGCCGACGCGTCGTTCGCTCGCGAAACGGATGCGTCCGAGGCGCGTGCGGCCCTGGCAGAAGTGGCGGCGCGCGCCGAGGGTCTGCCGACGCGCGGGGGCCTTTCGCGCGCCCTCCTGCAGCACGCCCGCGACCTTGAGCGCTCCGTGCGCCGCACGCTCGGGGAGCCGCGGAGCTTCGTCTGCTGATGAGCGCCGAGCAGAAGGCGCGGCGCCGGCTGCTGGCCGCCGTTTTCGTCGTCCCGGCCCTGCTCGCCGCCGCCCTCTGGCTGCCGCAGTGGTGGGAAGGCCGCGAGCTGCGCGAGGCCCGCAAGATCGCGGGCGTGGGCTCGCAGCTGACGGCCGGAAGCATGACCGAGGCCCGCAAAAAGATCGACCCCGGCCTGACGGCCGACCGGATCGAGGCCGCGATCGGAAAGGCGGGCTTCGCCGTCGGCACCAGCGGCCGGGACGTGAAACACGAGATCTGGACCTACTACTTCTCGGACGGCACGATGACGATCAACCTGACCGACGGTTCCGCCGTGCGCATCTCGACGATCTACGGACCGCCCCGCATCCCCAAGAAGGGCGGCGGCTGGTGAACGCGCCGGCGCACAGCGGTCCGGACGGACGGGAACCGTCCATCCGCGTCATCATGATGCCCAAGGACACGAACGCTCACGGCACCATCTTCGGCGGCGTCATCCTCTCGTACATCGACCAGGCAGGCGCGGTCGAGGCCAAACGCCACGGGACCGAGTTCCTCGTCACGGTGGCGATGCGCGAGGTGGTCTTCCACGAGCCAGTCAACGTCGGCGACCTCGTCTCGTTCTACAGCCGCCTCGTGAAGATCGGTCGCACGTCCATCACCGTCTCGGTCGAGGTCTTCTCCCAGACCGGCGAAGGAATAGGAAATCGCGTGAAGGTCACCGAAGCGGAGGTGACGTACGTGAATCTCGACAAGAACCGGCGCCCCGTTCCAATTACCAGGTAGCTCCCAAATACGAAGGTCCCGATTTCTCGGGACCTTCTTTCTGCACCAGCCGAGCAAGAGCCCGGCAATGGGAGCTACGCTGCGATCATCTTACTCCCATCGGTTCCCTCGGGCTCACCATTCGGATTCGTCTTCGCCCCCGAGCTCCGGGCCATCCAGCTCCTCCTCGAGCTCGTCGAGCTGCGCGTCGGCGCCGAGCTCGCCGGCGGAGAGTTCTTCCTCCCGCCATCCCTCGCCCCCGTAGACCTCTCCTGCCGAAGCTCCGGCGGCGGACGCCTTCGACGTGGCCGCAAACGAAGGCGAAGCGGACCGGATCGCTGCCTTCGGTGCGGCCACTTTGACAGCGGCCTTCTTCGCGGGGGCCTTCGGGGCGACTTCCCTGGGCGCCGGCTTCTTCGCCGCCGCTTTCTTCGGGCTCCGGGCGGCCTTCGCTGGGGTCTTTGCCGGCTTTCCGAGCTTCTTCGGCTTCTTCGAGGCGCTTTTGGCCTTCTTCGAGGGCTTTTTCGCGGTCCTTCTCGTTTTCGCCACGCTTTGCCTCCTGTTGGCCCGGACTCGAGCCGGGAGAACCAAATCATACAATCGGGAAGTTGGAGATCGGCAAGGGGTCCCGCATCGCGATCACGCCCCGAGCGGGCGGGCTGACGGTCACGATCCCTCCCCTGGTCCAGGACCGGGCTTGGAGGCGGCGGCTAGCCGCAATCGCCCTCGCAGTCGGGGTCGCGGCCCTTCTGGGCGCCTACCGGCTGGGCCTCGCCTGGGACTCCGGGATGCGGCGCGGGGATTTTGGAGACCTGCCCATGCCG
>JANMBR010000382.1:0-4670 GCA_031360505.1 Acidobacteriota bacterium | reverse complement strand
CCGGGCTACGACCACATCACCTCGGCCATTGGCGCGGCCATGATCGGCTGGTACGGCACTGCGATGCTCTGCTACGTGACGCCGAAAGAGCACCTCGGCCTGCCGAACAAGAAGGACGTCAAGGACGGGGTGATCGCGTACAAGATCGCGGCCCACGCGGCCGACCTCGCCAAGGGGCATCCGGGCGCGCGCGCCTGGGACGACGCGCTGTCGAAGGCCCGCTTCGAGTTCCGCTGGGAGGATCAGTTCCACCTCGCGCTCGACCCCGAGACCGCGCGCGAGTTCCACGACGAGACACTCCCGGCCGAGGGCGCCAAGCTCGCGCACTTCTGCTCGATGTGCGGCCCACACTTCTGCTCGATGAAGATCACGCAGGACGTGCGCGACTACGCCGCTTCTCTCGGGGTGGCCGAGGAGAAGGCGATCGAAAAGGGGCTCGCGGAGAAGTCGGAGGAGTTTCGACGCGAGGGAGGAGACCTGTACAAGAAGGTGTAGGCTGGTTCGAGGAGCACGCCGCCAGGCGGTGTCGCCGGGCGCGTGCTGTTCTTGAACATCGAAAGCGCGGAAGAATTCGCGGGAACCGAACGGTTCGCGATCGAGCGCCGCCTCGGCGCCGGCGGGTTTGGGGTTGTGTATCGCGCATACGACCGCAAGCGGACGAGCGTTGTCGCGCTGAAGACCCTTCGGCGCGCCGAGTCGGATGCGCTCTATCGGTTCAAGCAGGAGTTCCGGTCGCTCGCCGACATTTCGCATCCGAATCTGGTCACCCTCTACGAGCTTCTCTCGGAGGCAGACCAGTGGTTCTTCACGATGGAGCTCGTCGAGGGGGTCGATTTCCTCGAGCACGTTCGGGGCATACCGCTGCGTGGGCCGCCAGGTTCGAGGCCGAGCGCATCGCGGACCGTTGAGCTCGCGAGCAGGCCGACGCCGAGCCCGGCGGTCGAGTCGGGCGCCGCGCACGAGCTGCCCCTGATGGGCCGCGCGGGCTCCGCCGCCTTGGAGTACCACACCTTCGAAGAGGAACGCTTGCGAGCGGCGCTGCGACAGCTCGCGGCAGGGCTCCATGCCCTGCATCTTGCCGGCAAGCTCCATCGCGACATCAAACCTTCGAACGTCCTCGTCGACGAGGGAGGGCGCGTCGTCCTGCTCGACTTCGGCCTCGTGTCGGACCTCGGACCGGAGGGCTTTCTCCAGAGCATCCATCTCGTCGGGACACCAGCGTACATGTCACCGGAGCAAGCGGCGGGGCGAGCTGTGACCGAGGCGAGCGACTGGTACGGGGTAGGAGTGATGCTCTATGAGGCGCTGACGGGTACGCGGCCATTCCCGGGCGAGTTCCTCGACGTGCTCGTCCAGAAGCAGCAGGCCGAGCCACGGGCGCCGAGCGATCTGGTCACCGGGGTGCCGGAGGACCTGGATGCGCTTTGCCGCGGGCTGCTGCGAAAGGAACCGCGAGAGCGTCCCGCCGCGTCCGAGATCCTGGGGCTCCTGCGGTCTGCGGCGCCGGGTCGCGACGAGCATCTTGCGGCAGCCGCGCCGCGGGCCGCGCCCTTCGTGGGCCGGGAGCCCCACCTGGCCGAGCTTGCCCTTGCGTTCGAGAGGACGCAGCGGGGAGGCGCCGTCGCCATCGCCGTCCGGGGCAGCTCGGGAATCGGAAAGACCGCGCTCGTGCGGCGATTCCTCGAGGAGGTCAAGCGCCGCGAACCCGGCGCGGTTGTCCTCTCGGGCCGTTCGTACGAGCAGGAGACGGTGCCTTACAAGGCGCTCGACAGCCTCGTCGATGCGCTGTCGCAGCACCTGCGCAAGCTTCCGCAGGCCGAGGCGGAGGCGCTGCTGCCGCGCGACGTGCTCGCGCTGGCGCGGCTCTTCCCCGTGCTCCGGCAAGTCGAGGCCGTGGCGCTGGCGCGGCGGCGCGTTGCCCCGATCCCGGACTCGCTCGAGCAGCGGCGGCGCGGCTTTCGCGCGCTGCGAGAGCTCTTCGGCCGAATCGCGGACGCCGCTGCGCTCGTTCTCTTCATCGACGACCTGCAGTGGGGAGACGCGGACAGCGCGGCGCTGCTCTCGGAGCTGCTGCGTCCGCCCGACCCACCCCCGCTCCTGCTCGTCGGATGTTTCCGGGTCGAGGCAGACTCGGACAACCCTCTCTGGAGGACGCTGATGGGGCTGCGCACGGCAGGCTCGCCGGAGCTCGAAGTGCGGGAGCTCGTCGTCTGCGAGCTTGCCGAGCAGGAGGCGGAGGAGCTGGCGGAGACGCTTCTGGAAACACGAGCCCGTTCCGCAGGCGCCTCCTCCCGGTCGATCGCTCGCGAGTCGCGGGGCAATCCCTTCTTCATCGACGAGCTCGCGCGGCACATCCGCGAGGGTGCGGAGCTCAAAGAGGCGGTGGCGAGCCCCGCGGGCGGGCCCATCCATCTCGACGACGTGATCTGGGCCCGCGCGTCGCGCCTGACCGAGGACGCGCGGCGGCTGCTCGAGACCGTCGCGGTCGCGGGCCAGCCGATCGACCGTGCGGTCGCGCGCCGGGCCGCGGGCGTCGCGGAGGACGACCAGCCGGCGCTGGCGGTGCTGCGGGTCGGGCGTTGGATTCGCGGCGCCGGTGGCGTGTCGAAGGACCAGATCGAGATCTACCACGATCGGATCCGCCAGACCGTCGTCGCGCGCCTCTCGCCGCAGGACCGCGAGACCGTGCATCAGAGACTGGCCTTCGCGCTCGAGAGCTCGAGCATGCCTGATCCAGAAACCCTGGCGATCCACTACCAGGGCGGCGGGTCGAAGGAGCGGGCCGCAGTCTATGCGGCCGACGCGGCGGCGAAGGCGGCCGAGGCGCTCGCGTTCGACCGGGCCGCGAGGCTCTACAAGCTTGCCCTGGAGCTCGGGACGGTGGACGCGCCGGTCCGGCAAAAGCTTCGGGTCCGGCTCGGTGACGCGCTTGCGAACGCGGGCCGCGGGGCCGACGCGGCGCACGCGTATCTGGCTGCGGCTGAGGAGGCGAGCGCAGCGGAAGCGTTGGACCTTCAAAGGCGCGCAGCCGAACAGCTCTTGCGTAGTGGGCGCGTGGACGAAGGGCTCGGCGTCCTCCGCAGGGTGCTCGATCGCATCGGAATGCGCCTGCCGTCGACGCCGCGGGGTGCTGTCCTGTCTTTCCTACTGGGGAGGCTTTGGCTGCGGATCCGCGGACTCTCCTTCCGGGAGCGGGCTGCCACGGAGATCCCCGCCAAGGACCTCATCCGCATCGACACGAGCTGGTCGGTGGCGACCGGGCTGTCGATGATCGACACCATACGAGGCCTGCAGTTCCAGGTGCGACACATACTTCTCGCGTTGGAGGCGGGAGAGCCGTATCGGGTCGCGCGGGCCGTGGCGAATGAAGGAGGCTACAACTCTCTTGCCGGGTGGCCGGCGCGCCGACGCACCAAGAGGTTGGTTGACTTGGCGATGTTCCTGGCCGAGAAGGTCAAGCTCCCTCACGCGCTTGGGCACAGCTACCTCGGAGCCAGTGTCGCCGCATACATGGAGGGGCGATGGGAAACCGGTTGGGAACTCTTTAAACGTTGCGAAGAGATCTTCCGGGAGCAGTGCACGGGTGTGACGTGGGAGCTCAATACGGCGCACATCATCGCGTTTCGATCTCTGACTTTCCTCGGAAGATTGCGAGAACTCTCCGAGCGATTGCCGAGGTTGCTCAAGGAGGCCAGCGAACGCGACGACCTCTTTGCCTCGACGAGCCTGCAGATGCGATACGGGTACGTGGTCAACCTCATGGCGGACGAGCCGGGGAGGGCGCAGCGGCAGCTGCGCACCTCCGCCGATGCCTGGTCACACCAGGGGTTCCATCTCCAGCACTACTTTCAGCTCGTCGGGGAGACGGACATTTCGCTCTATCTGGGCTCCGGGCTGGCGGCCTGGGAGAATCTCGTCGAGCGCTGGCCAGGCCTCGAGAGATCTCTCCTGCGGCGCCGAGTCCAACTGTTTCGCATCGAGACCCAGCATCTCCGCGCGCGCGCCGCTCTGGCGGCCGCGGCAAGCCCGTCGTTGTCCGCGCCGCGCCGGCGCGACCTCCTAGGCCTTGCGGGTCGCGACGCGAAGGGGATCGAACGCGAGAGGGCGCCCTGGGGGAATCCGTTGGCCGCACTCTTGCGTGCCGGAATGGCGTCGCTGCGTGGCGAGCGAAGGGCGGCGCTCGAGGGCCTCGCCACTGCGGAGACAGGCTTCGATGCGACGAAGATGGCTCTCTACGCCGCTGCCGCACGGCGTTGCCACGGGACCCTACTCGGCGGCGAGGAGGGACGCGGCCTCGTCGAATCCGCGGACGCATGGATGCAGGGCGAGCGCATCAAGAATCCCGAGCGGATGACCTCCATGCTGGCGCCCGGCCGATGGACTGCAGACTGAGCTAGAACTTCGCGACGATCCCGAACGCGGTCGCTGTGTCCCTCTTCTCGAAGCCGGGCACGGGCTGGTTCCGGAAGAAGAGCGTCCAGGAGGCCTGCAGCGCGAAGACCGAGGTGAGCGAGGCGGTGATGGCCGCCTTCTCCGTGATGAACCAGTTCGACGTCTGGTCGAGGTCGAGCAGGAAGGTGAAGTCGTTGGTGAACGCCGCGGTCTTCGAGAACTGCCACTTGTAGTTCACGCCTGCCCGCCCGTTCGCATAGCCGCGATAGGGCACGACG
>JANMBR010000361.1:0-39120 GCA_031360505.1 Acidobacteriota bacterium | reverse complement strand
CGCGCGCGGGCGCCGGGGGCGGGGCAGGTGCAGCGGCCGGCGCTGGCGCGGGCGGCGCGACCTGCGCGGCCTGCGCGGGCTCAGGGGCTTTCGGCGCGGCGGCGATGGCGGGGGCGGGTGCCGGAGCGGGGGCTGAGGCGGCCTTTTCGGCGGCTTCCCCGATCACGCCGACGACGGTGTTGATCGCGACCGTCGCGCCTTCCTGGACCTTGATCTCGATCAAAGTGCCCGCGACGGGCGACGGGATTTCCGCGTCGACTTTGTCGGTCGAAATCTCGAAAATCGGCTCATCGCGCTTGACCGCGTCGCCGACCTTCTTCAACCACTTCGTGATCGTTCCCTCGGCGATCGACTCGCCCATCTGCGGCATGATGACTTGAGTGGCCATGGTTCTCCTCTTCGCGACCGAAGAATAGCATCCGTTCGCCGGCGAAAAGGCGCCGTTCGCCGAAAAGGGAAGGAAACGTCCGCGCGGCTTTCGTAGGTTGTCGGTGGAGGGATCCATGAACGAGCCGCAAGGTTTCCGTATGAACGAGAAAGTGATCACCGGGGGATTCCTCGTCCTTCTGGGAGTTCTCTTCATCCTCGACAACTTCCACGTGATCGACGCGGGCGCCCTGTGGGATTACTGGCCGCTGTTTCTCATCGCGCCCGGCCTCTCGCGGCTGCTCCAGCCGGATCGGCCCGGGCAGCGGGTATGGGGAGCGATCCTCTTCGGGCTGGGCGGCGTCCTGCTGCTGCGAAATCTCGACATCGTCTGGATTCCATTCCACCGTGTCTGGCCGGTAGCCCTGGTCGTGGTCGGCGGGTATCTGATCTGGCAGACCGTCTCGCCGCGGCGCGGCGACGACCCGGACGGCTCGACGAATGCCGGCGACCGCGCGTTCGAGGGTCTACGCGCGGGCCTGGCGGCCACGGCGGGGCTCGGTGCGGGATCGATCGCTCAGTTGAGCGAGTTCGCGCTCTGCGGGGGCGGGCACCGCGTCGTCCAGTCGGCCGACTTCCGAGGGGGATCGGTGACGGTCATCGCGGGCGGCTTCGAGATCGACCTTCGCCGGGCGGCCATGACGCGCGACAGCGTCAGCATCGAGGTCTTCGCCATGATGGGCGGCGTCGTCTTCCGGGTCCCGGAGGAATGGAAAGTCGAGTTCAACGTGACGCCGCTGCTCGGCGGCACGGACATGAAGGCGCGCGCACTCCCGCCGGCCGAAGGCGCGCAAAAGGTCCTGCGGATCAACGGTTTCATCTTGATGGGTGGCGTGGAAGTGAAGAATTAAAGCGATGCGAAGCAGAGCGAAGTTCTTCATCCTGAGGCGCGAAGCGCCGAAGGATCCCTTTGGGCGCCGGACCGCGACCGACGCAGGACGATAGACCATGCACCCCATCCTCGCCCACCGCGGCCGACTCCTTCCGTACCTCGCCGCCTGCGCTCCGCTCGGCCTGATCCTGACCGGCCTGCTCGCCAGGCCTGGCGCCCTGGCGCTCGGCGAGGCCGCAGCCCTCGCCTTTCCGATGACGCTGGCCTTCGCCTTCATGGGCCTTTCGGCCTGGTACCCGTGCCGGCGGTTGCCCGTGAAGGGCGCCCGCCTGCTGCCGCTGGTCGCGACGCACGCAGCGGCGGCGCTGCTGACGAGCAGCGTGTGGGTCGTGCTGGGCGCGGGCCTGGCGCGGCTGCTGGCGCTCGCTCCCGGCTGGGAGGCGCTGCCCGCGGATTACGACGCCGAGGTTCCGGCGCTCTTTGCGGCCGGCACCCTCCTCTACCTGCTTTCCGTGGCGATGCACTACGTCCTCGCCTCCCTCGAGGCGGCCCGCGAGTCCGAGCAGCGGGAAGCCGAGCTCACGATCCTCGCGCGCGAGGCCGAGCTGGCCGCGCTGAAGGCGCAGATCCGCCCTCACTTTCTCTTCAACAGCCTGAACTCGATCTCGGCCCTCGCGTCGAGCGATCCGCCGCGCGCCCAGCAGATGTGCGTGCTGCTCGGCGACTTTCTGCGCAAGAGCCTTGCGCTCGGCGAGAAGGCGAGCATTTCCATTGGCGAGGAGCTGGCGCTCTCGCGCTCGTACCTCGCCGTCGAGGAAATCCGGTTCGGGGCGCGCCTGGGAGTCGAAGAGGATCTCGACGAGCGTGGGCAGGAATGCCAGATCCCGCCGCTGCTGCTCCAGCCCCTGGTGGAGAACGCGGTCCGCCACGGGATCGCCACGCGGGTCGACGGCGGGAAGGTGCGACTCGGCATCGCGTACGGCGGTGGGCGCCTGCGGATCCTCATCGAGAACCCGTTCGATCCCGAGAGCCCCGTTCGCCCGGGAAGCGGCCGCGGATTGGTCAACGTGCGCCAGCGGCTGGCGGCTCGTTACGGCGACAACGCGATGCTGGCCGCCAAGGCCCTCGGCGACCGGTACCTCGTCGTGATCTCCGTTCCGGCGGAGATGCCGGCGTGAGTGCGCACCCGAGATGGGAGTCCTCATCGTCGACGACGAGGAGCCCGCGCGCATGATCCTGCGCGAGCACCTCGCGAAGGTCGGAGGCCTGCGCGTTCTCGGTGAATGCGCCAACGGGTTCGAGGCCGTTCGCGCGGCGGGGGAGCTATCCCCCGAGATCGTCTTCCTCGACATCGAGATGCCCAAGCTGAACGGATTCGAGGTGCTCGAGCTGCTCGAGCCCGGGATCGCGGTGATCTTCGTGACGGCCTACGACGAGCACGCGGTCCGGGCGTTCGACGTCCATGCAGTCGACTACGTCCTGAAGCCTTTTTCGCCGGAGCGGATCGCGGCCGCTGTCGCCCGGGCACGCGAGCGGCTGCGGCGCCGGGAGACGGTCTCGGCGCCGGAGATCGCTGCTGCGGCGCGGCCCGAGGGGACATGGCTTTCCCGCGTCGTGGTGCGCGATGGCGCACGCGTGCAGATCATCCCGGTCGAGAAGCTCGATGCCGTTGAGGCGCAGGACGACTACGTGGCCTTGAAGAGCGAGGGCAGGACGTTTCTCAAGGCGCAGACGCTCGGAAGCCTTGCCGCCGCCCTGGACCCGAAGCGATTCGTTCGAGTGCATCGCTCGCACCTCGTTCGAATCGACGCCCTCGCCCGGATCGAGCCTTTCGGCAGGGGCAGCCACATCGGAATCCTCAACGACGGATCGCGCGTTCCCCTCAGCCGCGAGGGGTACGCCCGGTTGAGGGAGCTCTTGGGGTAGAAATCGGGGCGCGGATCCGGAGCAAGGCCGTTCTCGCTTGACCCTGCCGAGCAGGCGCGATAAAACGCTTCCGATAGTGATTCGCATGAACGGGCGCGCGGCATCCTCCGTTCGCCTTGCTTTTTTTGAACGGAGTACTCCATGCCGCGCTTCGATGAAACTGTATCCCTGCGCAGCTATGTCCGCGGGATAGGACGCGCCTGCGGCTTTGCGGGGCTGATCTTCGCAGCCGGCCTCTCGACCGCAGCCGCGCAGACCCCGGTCGCCGGTCAGAACGTCAACATGGTCGCCGGCACGACCTGGCCGGGCGGCGACCCTTTCCTCCAGCGTCAGAACGAGCCTTCCCTCGCCGTGTCCTCGCGCAACGCGCTGCACCTGCTCGCCGGCGCCAACGACTACCGCACGGTGGATCTGCCGGTCTCCGACACGGTCCCCGGCTCTCTTGCCGGAGACGCGTGGCTCGGCGTCTTCAAGTCGTACGACGGCGGACTCTCCTGGCAGAGCTATCTGCTGCCGGGCTATCCGCAGGACCAGTCGCCCGTCGGGCTCGCCTCGCCGCTCAAGGCCTACAACGCGGCCGCGGACCCGACCGTGCGGGCCGGGGCCTCGGGCCTCCTCTATTACAGCGGCATCGCCTTCAACCGCGGCACGAACACCGGCGGGGTCTTCGTCTCGACCTTCTTCGACACGAACCAGAAGGAGAACGGCGCGGCGCTGGCGGGCGGCGATTCGATGCAGTACCAGCGCACGGTCGTCGTGGACACCGGCACGTCCGGACAGTTTCTCGACAAGACGTGGATCGCGGTGGACGTTCCGCGTTCCGGCGGCGGCAGCTGCCTGTTCCCGGGCCTGAACGGCTCGCAGACGGTCCTGGCGGGCAACGTCTATCTCGTGTGGAGCCGCTTCACGGGCTCGACGAGCACGAAGATCATGTTCTCCCGTTCGCTCGACTGCGGGAAGACCTGGGCGAATCCCACCAAGCTCTCCGAGTCGAGCTCGGTGAATCAGGGGACGAACCTCGCGATCGACCCCGCGAGCGGGAAGGTGTACGCGGTCTGGCGCCAGTTCAAGACCTCGAGCAACCCCGAGGCGATCCTCGTGGCCCGGTCCGACGACTTCGGCAGGACTTTCCCGTCCAGGAACACGGTCCAGGTCGCGACGATCGCCCCGTTCGACCAGGCGATGACGGGGACGCAGTTCCGCACGAACACTCTGCCCTCGGTCGCCGCCTCGGTGGACGCGAACGGGACCAGCCGCGTGCACGTGGCTTGGGCGCAGCGGACCGGCACGAGCCAGGACGCGCGGATCGTCGTGTCCACGTCGTCGGACTCCGGCAAGACATGGAGCGCTGCCGCGCCAGTGGACGGCGGGACACTCACCGACGACTCGGGCAACACGTTCACCCGCGGCCACCAGTTCATGCCCCAGCTCACGTTCGCGTCGGGCAGGCTGATGCTCGTGTACTACGACCAGCGGCTCGACCACACGCTGTCGCTCTTCAAGCCCAACAACCCCTTCGTCGCGGACGGCGCGGGCCGGTTCTACCTGCGCACGCAGGCGCTGCGCGGCGAGCTCAAGGCTTCCGGCGGAGAGGCCAGCGTCTTCACCCTCTTCGTCGACGACAACGCCTCGATCCTGGCGCAGCGGCGCCACACGATCGACCTGCGCGTGGCCGATGCCCTTCCGGCCCCGAGCCCGAGCTTCGCGTCGGCGAGCGTCTCGCAGTACCGGATGGGCCTGTGGGCCCCGGACAACGGGGTCTATAACGACGACGAGGACAACCCGATCAGCCCGCAGCCGCCCGACAAGCTCTACCAGCTCCAGGTCAACGCGCCGAACCTTCCGATGTTCTCGCAGGGCACGCTGCCCTTCCTCGGCGACTACATCGACGTCGCCGGGCAGAATTTCGTCTCCGATCCCGTCACCGGGAAATGGAGCTTCAGCACGGCCTCGACTCCGCCGGTGTTTTATGCGACGTGGACGGACAACCGGGACGTCGTGCCGCCGATCGACCCGGCCACGAACCTCGTGGACTGGTCCAAGTACACGCCGCCGTACTCGGCCCAGAACCCCCAGGGCAGCACGACGAAGAGCATCATCGATCCGACGCAGAACGTCCCGCCCTGCGACGCCCGCTACACGGGCAGCCGCAACCAGAACGTGTACGTCAGCCGGATCACCGAGGGCCTCCTGGTCGGATCTCCCCAGGGCGCCAAACCGCTCTTCGCGGCCCCGAAGCAGCGGGCCTTCGTCGTCACAGCCCAGAACTTCACGGCGAAGGACCGCGTCTTCAAGATCACCGTCGCGCCCGGTTCGGGCGTCGCGGCGTCCTTCCAGCAGACGGGAGTGCCGGTGCTCTCGCTGACGGGGCTGACGATCGGAGCCCGGTCGGGCCTGGCGCGGCCCGTCTTCGCGAGCTCCGCCAATCCGGCCGGAAGCCTGACCGTCAACGTCACGGAGACGACGGCAGGCTGCAGTCCCTGCCTGTCCGGCGCGGTCGTCCTGAATCCGGAGGGCTCGGTGTCCCCGCTCGCGCAACCCGACGGCTCGACGGACCTCATCGGGAGCGTCGAGGTCTACACGCCGAGCTTCGCGGTCTGGAACCCGAACAACAGCTCGGATCCGAACAACCCGAATCCCTTCGTCAACATCACCGATCCGAACCAGAACATCTCCAACCAGAACATCTCGAATCAGAACATCTCCAACGCCGATCCGGCGATCCAGAACATCTCGAACCAGAACATCTCGAACCAGAACATCTCCAATCAGAACATCTCGAACCAGAACATCTCCAACGCCAGCCCCGCGATCCAGAACATCTCGAACCAGAACATCTCGAACCAGAACATCTCCAACGTCACGGTGGCCAACCAGAACATTTCCAACCAGAACATTTCGAACCAGAACATTTCCAACCAGAACATCTCCAACGCGCCGTACACGGACGCGAACTACGCCATCGTCAACGCCGGCAACACCGCGCACTCGTACCGCATCAAGCTCTACGGGAACAATCCGAACCAGGTCCCCCTGCAGGTCATCGTGACCAAGAACTCCCAGGCCCCGACGTCCGTCAACTGCACGATTCAGAGCGTGACGCAGAGCATGGTGCTCGCGGAGGCGGACGGAACGATCGCGACCACCCTGGCCGATGCGACGAACCCGAACATCCTCGACGGGAGCGCCGGCAACGTGACCGTGGCCATCGGGCCAGGCGAGACCGTGTTCCTGACGCTGCGCGGTCAGGCCACGCATGATCAGATGCTCGACCTCACGCGGCAGCTGTCGCCGGTCATCACGGCGCACGGCACCAACACGAACGGGTCGGTGCCGGATTTCGCCCTGCTCCTCTCGATCCAGACGACGGGCGGGACGACACTGCCGGTCGCAGTCGTGGGCACGCCCTACTCGACGACGCTGACGGCGTCCGGCGGAAAGGCGCCTCTGGCGTGGATCCTCGCTCCCGGCAGCCTGCTGCCGACGGGCCTGACCCTTTCGACGGCCGGTGTGATCTCGGGAACCCCGTCCGGCTCGGGCAGCTTCACGTTCACGGCGCAGGTCACCGACTCGACGCCAGGCACGCCGCAGACGGCCTCGCAGACGTTCAGCCTGACGATCAACGCCCGGACGACCTCGACCGCGATCACTCTTTCGCCCAACCCGGTCGTCGTGGGTCAGCCCACGTCCATGACGGTCACGGTCACCGACACCCAGAGCGGGACGGTTTCCGCCCCGACCGGCACGGTGGCCCTGACGGCGACGCCGGCCGGCTCCGGCCTCTCGGCCTCGCCCTGTGTTCTCGTTCCGACCGTGGCGGGGTCGTCGGCCTGCACGGTCCCTGCGACTCCGACGGCGCAGGGCAGCTACACGATGGGCGCGAACTTCACCGCCACCGCCGTGCATCTCACGAGCGGCGCAACGACGGGCCTGACGGTGAACAAGGCATCGACGGGCGCGGCTCTGACCTCGAGCGCGAATCCCTCGGTGCGGGGACAGGCCGTGACGCTCACGGCCACGTTGTCGGTGACTTCCCCCGGGGCCGGGACGCCGACCGGCACGGTCACTTTCTCCGAAGGCGCGACGGTCCTCGGCGCCGCGACCCTGTCCGGCGGCGCCGCGTCGGTGACGGTGTCCACGCTCTCCGTCGCGAGCCACTCGGTCACCGCGGCTTACGGCGGCGATGCGAACTTCAACACGAGCTCGTCGTCCGTCCTCGTGCAGCAGGTCGGCAAGGCGAGTAGCCAGACGTCGGTCACGGTCAGCCCGAACCCGTCGCTCTACGGCCAGCCTGTCACCCTGACGGCGGCCGTCGCGGCCGTGGCGCCCGGCAGCGGAACGCCCACCGGAAGCGTGACGTTCTACGACGGAGCCACGGTGCTCGGCACGGCGACGCTTTCCAGCGGCAGCGCCAGCCTCACGACGGCCGCCCTGGGAGGGGGCGCGCACTCCGTCACCGCGGTGTACTCGGTCGTCGACGCCAACTTCACGGGGAGCAGCTCGGCGCCTGCCGGCCAGGTGGTCATTCCCGCCGCCACGGCGACCGGGGTCGCGTCCAGCCTGAACCCGTCGGGATTTGGACAGCTGGTCACGTTCACGGCCTCCGTGACGTCGACGGCGGGCGTTCCGACCGGGGGAATCGTGACCTTCCTCGACGGGACGACGACACTCGGCACGGCGACACTTTCCGGCGGCACGGCAAGCTTCCCCACGGCGGGACTCTCGGTCGGCCCGCACTCGATCACCGCGGCTTACGGCGGGGGCCCGAGCTTTGGCGCCAGCACGTCGAGCGCCCTGACGCAGACGGTCCAGAATCTCTACACGTTCACCGGCTTCCTGTCGCCGATGGCGACAGCAGGGACCATCGACGCTCCCACGTTCTCGGGCAACGCCAACTACGGGTCGGCGACGCCGGTGAAGTGGAAGCTCCAGGACTCTGCGGGCAACTACCTTTCCGACCTCACGACGACGCAGGTACTGCAGGCGGCCCCGTACCCGGTCGGGGTCTGCTCCGGCCAGGCAAGCGGGACGCCGGTCCTTCTCTACTCACCGACGGTCGGCGCGAAGGGCGGAAGCACCTACCGGTATGATGCGGGGACCAACCAATTCATCTTCAACTGGAACACCGGTTACATGGCGGGCCCGGGCTGCTACGAGCTCGAGCTGCAGTTGAACGACGGCAGTGCGTTCAGGGCCACGATCGAGAAGCTCCAGTAGGACCGGCCTCGAAGAAACTCGGCGGGGGGCCGGGCTTGGTCCGCCGCCGTTTCTATTTTCCGGCGAGGCGCTTGCGGGCGTCGGCGGCGAGCGGGCCGCCCTCGCCCGTCTGGAATGCGAGAAAAGCCTTGAAGGCGTCGGCCGCGCCGGGGCTCTTCAATCCCTCGCGCGCGCGCCCGAGGTAGTAGTAGACCGGCGGGAAAACCCGGAAGCTCGGCGATTCCTCGAGGAAGAGGGCGGTCGCCTCGCCCCGGCGCTTGACGCACGTCTCGAGCTCGTCGTCCGCCTGCGTGAAGGCCCCCGCTTCGAGATACGCCTTTCCGAGGTCGAGTCGCCCCGCCCATGTGTCGGCGATCTTCTTGGCGGCTGTAAAGTGCTTGATCGCGTCCGAAGCCTTTCCGCGGGAAAGCTCTGCCTCGCCGCGGATCAGCTCGGCGTACGCCTGAGGATCCGGTTCCAGGCGCCCGCCGAGCTCCGTCGCAAGCGCCAGGGCCTTCGGCTCGCGGCCGGTGGCGAGGTACACACGCGCCGCCGGGTAGAGGATGTTTTCGCCGTGCGCCTCCGAGAGGGCCTGCTCGGTCTCGGCAACGGCGCTCGCCGTGTCCCGCAGGGCGAGGTGGGCGTCGGCCAGGGCGAGCCGCTTTTCGGCCGCCGCCTCCGCGTTCTGGTTTGCCAGGTCTGCTTCGATACCCTTCTGGAGGATGGGCACCGCATCGGCCGGGCGGCCCTGAAAGAGAGCGATGTCGGCCAGCCCCATGGCGGCGATGGAGGCTCCCCGCGCGTCGACCTGCGCCCCCTTCCGGTAGGTCTGGGCGGCGAGGTCCGGGTGTCCCAGGGCGAGCTGCGAAAGCGCCTTGCCCACGTAGGCCAGGGCGAACTTCGGGTTCAAGCGGAGCACCTCGTCCTGCTCCTTGATCGCGGTTTCGAAGTCCCCGGCGTACATCGCGTCGAGTCCGAGATTGTTTCGCTGAGGCACGTTCTTCGGATAGATCTCGATGGCCCGGCGCGCCTCCTGCAGGGCCCGGGTCATGTCGCGCTTGTAGAAGTAGGCCGCCGCCAGGTTCGCGATGCCAGCGGTGTCCGCGGGGTACTGCTTGACGAGCGAGCTGAACTCTTCGATCGCGTTGTCCGGGTTGCGAACGAGGAGGTAGTAGCCGCCGCGCGTGCGGAACTTCTCGCGGTCGCTCATCCGATCGATGCGGGCGAGCGCCTCCTTGTAGTACTTCTCGGCATCCTGGCGCCGGCCGCGGTTGCTTTCCACCGCCGCAAGGCCCGCGTAGGCTCGGCCGAGGTTGGGGTCGAGGTCGAGGGCCTTGCGGTAGTAGCGGATCGCTTCGTCCCAGTTGCCTTCCCACTGCAGGTTCTGCGCGAGGGCATATTCGTGCGCGGCCTCGAGCGACCCTGCGGTGTAGGTCTCGGCGGCCGCGAGCTGCGTGGACTGGGGTGTGGCGTCGCCGAGGGCTCCGCGGACCTGCGCCGCCAGACGGGCGACCGAGGCGAGGACGCCTTCCTTGCCGGAGGCCTTTTCCTGGTCGGTGGCGATTGTCTTGCCGGTCGCGGCTTCGATCGCTCGGACCGAGACCTCGTACCCATCGCCCCGCTTGTCGACCGAGCCCGACGTGACGACGTTGACCCCCTCCCGGACAGCGACCAGCCGGGCCAGCGTCTGGTCGAGCCCGGTCGCGCCCGGCGAGAGCTGCGCGGCGACCTTTCGAGCCGCGTTGCGGCTGTAAGAGCTGACGAACGACGCCCCTTCGAGCGCGATCGTGAACGCCGGCTCGAGCGTGCCGTCGAAGACCGGGTCTCCCGTGTGATTGGCGAAATCGGCGACGAGCACCGACTGGGTCTTCTGGACCGTGGGCTCGGCGGAGCGGCCCTTGCGGTACATCCAGACGCCCCCGGCCGCGAGCAGGACCGCGAGGGCGACGGCCGCGGCCGCCGGCCGGAGCCAGCGATTCGACATCGTGCGGCGGCGGATCGTCGTCTTGACCGACTCGGCGTTCAGGTCGTCGAGGATCTCCTGGACCTTCTGGTAGCGCAGCTTGAGGTCGACGGTGAGACAGCGCTCGATGATCCTCTGGAGGTAGACCGGAAGCTCGGGGTTGAGCTCCCGGATGGGCTTGGGAGGCCGCTGGATGCGCGTGATCATGACCTCGAACGGGGTGGCGCCGCCGAAGGGGACGGCGCCCGCTGCCATCTGGTAGAGAATGACGCCGAGCGCGAAGATGTCGGACTGCGGACCGACCGGCTCGCCCTTGACCTGCTCGGGGGACATGTAGAACGGAGTCCCGATGACGGCGCCCGTCTGCGTCATTCCCGACTGCTCGGCCGATTTGGCCAGGCCGAAATCGGTGACGTAAACGTGGTCTGAGGCGTTGAGCATGATGTTCTGCGGCTTCAGGTCCCGGTGGATGACGCCCTGGTCGTGCGCGGCCTTGAGGCCCTCCGCCGCCTGGCGAAAGACTCGCAACAGGCGTTCGGTCGGGAGTTTTCCCTGCTTCTTCAGGATCGTCGACAGGTCTCGCCCGTCGACAAACTGCATCGTCAGGAACTTGATGCCGTCGCTTTCCCCGAGGTCGAAGACGCGCAGCACGTTGGGGTGGGTCACGCGGCTCGAGAGCTGGATCTCCCGCTTGAAGCGCTCCAGGGCCTCGGTGTCCTCCGCGATGTCCGAACGGATGAGCTTCAGTGCGACGTCACGGTCGAGCCCCTTGTCGTGAACGAGGTACACGGCCCCCATTCCTCCCATGCCGAGGAGGCTCTTGACGCGGTAACGCCGACCGATCTCCAGGCCGGCCGGCAGAACGACCGAGGCGACGCCCCGCTGAGACTGGTCGGCCCACTGCTTGAACGAGGAGGGGCTGCCCATCGTGGGCACCGATGTGAGTTCGCTCGGATCGGCACGGGAGATTTCGAGATGGTCGGTGAACGGGAGGGCGCACTGCAGACAGTTCTCCATCCCGTCCGGGTTCGGCGTCTGGCAGCGGGAACAGATCATGAGCGGCACGGCCGCGGCGTCAAGGACGCGGCGGCGGTCGGGAATGACATCGCGAAACGGATTGTAGCGTTCTCCGGTCGCCGCTTCCCCGGAAAGTGGAGTAGTCGTTCGAGCGACGGTGGGAGCGTTAGACTGCGCCCACCGTGAGACGTGCTCGCCGCGCATTGGCGCCGCTTCTGGTGGTTCTCGCGTTTGGTTGCGCGGCGCCCCCGAGGCCCGACGGCTTTTACATCGCTCCGAAGCGAAAGAAGTCCGCGGCCGCTGCCTCCACCGACGACACCCGGACCGTGCGGCGCCGCAAGCCGGGCGATCTGCTGCGCACTGAGTCGATCGTGTCGCCGCTTTCGGGCGCCCTTGCGTGGAAGATCCTGTATGCCTCGACGGGCCTGGACGGCGAGCCCATCGACGTCTCGGGCATCGTCGTCGCCCCGAAACGTCCGGCGCCGGCCCACGGGCGGCCGGTCGTGGCCTGGGCGCACCCGACGACCGGGGTCGGCCGCAACTGCGCGCCCTCGATCCTGAAGGGCGTCTTCGACACGATCCCGCACCTGCCGGCTCTCATGGCCCTCGATGACGTCGTGGTCGCCACCGACTACCCGGGCCTCGGAACGGAGGGCACGCATCCGTACCTCGTCGGTATGAGCGAGGGCAGGGCGGTGCTCGACTCGGTCCGCGCCGCGCAGCAGATTCCAAAGGCGGGCGCGGGTTCGCGCTTTGCCGCGTGGGGCCACTCACAGGGAGGGCACGCGGTGCTCTTCGCCGGTCAACTGGCGAAGAGCTATGCCCCGGACCTGACGCTCGTCGGCGTCGCCGCGATCGCTCCGGCGACCGGGCTCGTGCAGCTCTTGAAGGACGACCTCGACGAGCGCGCCGGCAAGGTCATCGTCTCTTATTGCCTCTGGTCCTGGTCGCGCATCTACGGGGCGCCACTCGACGAGTGGGTCGCGCCCGACGTGATCCCCGCAATCGAACGTCTCGCCTCCGACTGCATCGAGACGGAGGGGGAGGCGTATCGCGCGCTGTTTGCGACCCTGCCGATTCCGTCCGACTACCTGTCCCCCGAGCTCTACACGAGCGCGCAGTGGCAGAAGCTGTTTGCGCAGAACAGTCCGGGTCGGGTTCCGGCGGGCGCGCCGCTCTATGTCGCGCAGGGGACGGACGATCCGGTCGTTCGCTCGGCCGTGACGGCAGACTTTGTCGCCGGGCTCTGTCGCGCCGGCGAGACCGTGCGCTACGAGCCTTTCCCGGGGGTCGGCCACATGAAGGCGGGCCGCATCAGCGCTTCGAGCGCGATTCAATGGATGCAGGATCGGTTCGAGGGCACGAGGGCGCCGAATACCTGTCCGCCGCTGTAACAGTCACGACGGCGCTGCTCGCGGGCGGCCCAAGTCGCCCCTACGGCCACGTGGTCTCGTGTCGTTGGGGGGGGGCTTGCCCCGCCCGTCCTCACTTCGGCGCCGGCGCCGCCGCGGGACTCGGCACCGGCGTCGGGAAGACGGGCTTATCGAAAAGCTTGGCCTCGACACCCGGGTTGATCTTGCACTCCTCGAGGGTGAGCGTCTGGTCCTTGCTTCCGTTGCTCATCACCTCGAGATGGAAGGCGACCGGGAATCCGTCCACCACCTTGTAGTCGGAATACTCGGAGACGATCTTCGCGTCGCCCTGCGGTCCCACGGACGTGTGGGCCGAGCGCAGGATGCGGTAGGTCGTCGGGTCGAGGAACCAGCGCACAGAAGCGCCGTCGTACGTGACGTCGAGGATCCGGGCCTCGACGTCGCCGATCTTCTCGATGCCGGCCGCCGCAGTGACGAGCTTCGGATCGTCGGCCTTCTGGGCGAGCAGCAGCGGAACCCGCCGCACCTGCTTGAGCAGCTCGTCCTTCATGCCCGGCGGGAGATCCTGAACGGCGTTGGGCCCGACGATGAATGCGCCCGCGGGCGTAGCAACCATCGCCATCCGACCGAAGGGCGCGTCGAGCTGCTGCGCGATCCGATCGGGGAAGATCATGGAGGTCTGGACCTCCATCGTCATCTCGCCCTCGGGCCCCTTCGCCGTGACGAGGCCGCGCGTCTGGACGTCGTGGACCTTGCGCACCTTCGCTGCGCCGCCCAGGCCGTCCACGAACTTCGCGAAGAGGGCCTTGCCTTCCTTGACGGCTTCGGGCGAGGGCTCCGACTTCTTCGCGGGTGCGGCGGCCGGCGCCGGAGTGGCCGCCGGAGCGGGGGCCTGCGCGGCCGCAAAGCGGGCAAGTGCGGCCGAGGCGAGAGCGGCCAGGAACGGTCGGGCGATGCGCGCGTTCATGTTTCCTCCGAGCGCGCAAGCTTATATCGAAGTAGCATGCGCGCCGTGGCGAGCCGCACCGACTCCCTGCTCTCGCGCCTGGAAGCGGCGCGCCACGCGCGCGCGGGGGGGCGCGCCGCGGAATCGCTGCTCTCCGCGGCCGCGCGCCTCGTGATCGACGACGCGGATCGGCTGATCCGGCTGCACGAGGCGGTTCTCTTCCTGCGCGCGTACCCGCACTCGCCGCGCGTGCTGCAGCTGGCCGAGCGGGTGCTCGAGGGATTCGAGAAGCGGGTCGCTCGGCTGGCCGCTGCGGACGAGAATCTCGAGCCATTCGATGCCCCGGAAGTCGCCGGAATTGCGGGAACGACGGTCGGCACCGACTTCTCGTTCGATCTCGCGCGCTGGCTCGCAGCGCGCCAACCCGGCCGCCTGCGGATCGACTGGGCGGCGGGAGAGGAGGGCGACCGGATGCGGGCGACCTGGCCCGAATTCCTGCCGCTGCTCGAAGAAGAGGGGCTCTCGGACGCGAACGTGCCTTACCTCGACTGGCTCGGCGCGGCGGCCGGCCGGCGGAAAGACCACCTCGACTGGTTGATGCGGCGCTATGAGGATCTGCCGGGTTCTGAAGCTGACCGCGCCGAGCGCTTCGATTCACTCGGGCTCCCGATCGCGTGGGATCTCGGCTCGGGGCGCGCATCGCGCACGCGGATGCGCCTGCCGGGCCCGCGGCACTTCTTCCACGATGAGAAGTTTCTCGTGCGGCGGGACGTGTCGCTCGATGCCGTCCTCACGGGCTCGCGGCTCAAGCTGCGCCGGCCTTCGCGTCGGGAGGCGCAGCGCATCTGCGCGATGGTCCGCGAGGCCACGGCGGCCCGCTACCGCGAGCTGTATCAGTTCACCTTTGCCGATCCTGCGTCGGTCGTCGCCGTGCGGCCCGGCCGCGGCATGGAGCTCTTCCTCGTCGGTGTGCGGCCCGGGCGCCGGCTGCCGCTGCGCGCGGCCTACGGCGGGTTCATCGTCAAGAACGGTGTGCCGATCGGCTACACGGAAGGGCTTGCGTTCTTCGAGCGGCTCGAAATCGGCTTCAACATGTATTACACGTTCCGCGAGGGCGAGTCGGCCTGGATCTACGCGCGCATGCTCGAGCTCCACCATGCCGCCCTCGGCGTGACGTCGTTTTCCGTGGACCCGTACCAGATCGGCTTTGAGAATTCCGAGGCGATCGACTCGGGCGCTTTCTGGTTCTACCGCAAACTCGGCTTCCGCCCGACCGATGCCGGCGTGCGCAGGCTTCTCGAACGGGAAGAGCGGCGGATCGCCTCAGACCCGTCCCATCGCTCGTCGGCGGCCACGCTGCGCCGCCTCGTGACGCATAACCTGCTGTACGAGATCCCGGGCTCTGCGCGGGGCGAGTGGGACCGCTTCCACATTCGCAACCTCGGGCTCGCCGTCAACCGCCGCATGGCCCGCAAGTTCGGCGGCGGCGCGCCGAAGATTCGCGCGGCATCCGAGAAGCGCGTGGCCCGTGCGCTTGGGATGGTGGCGGACCGGCTCCCGGCGCACGAGCGGGCTGCCTTGCGCGAATTCGCGCTCGTGCTCGATCTGGTCCCGGGCCTGGGGCGCTGGAGTCGCGAGGAGAAGGACGGTGTCGTGGCGATCATCCGCGCCAAGTCTCGCGGAGTTGAGAGCCGCTACCTCCGCCTCCTGCAGCGCCACCCCCGCCTGCGCGCCGCGCTCATCCGGATGGGGTCAGGTCTCTCATAGCGTGAGTTTTCTCAGCTGGATCTCAAGGAAAGTCACATCTTGAGAGACCTGACCCCATTTCGGATGGCGACGATCTGGGCGATTACGGCGAGGGCGATTTCCTCGGGCGAGCGGCCGCCGAGGTCTAAGCCGATCGGGGCGTGGAGGCGCTCGAGCTCTTGGTCGGCCATTCCCGCGGCGAGCAGGCGCCCGCGGCGCTTTTCATGCGTGCGGCGGCTTCCGAGCGCTCCGACGTAAAAGGCGGGGCTCCTCAGCGCGCCGATGAGTGCGGGGTCGTCGAGCTTGGGATCGTGGGTGAGGACGGCAATGGCGGTGGAGGCGTTGGGCGCGAGCTTCTCGAGGGCCCGGTCGGGCCACTCCGAGACGATCTCGTCGGCGTGCGGGAATCGCTTCGCGTTGCCGAAGGCTTCGCGAGGATCGACGAGGATCGCCCGAAACCCGAGCGCCTTCGCGAAGGTCACGAGGGGGATCGCGATGTGGACGCCGCCAACGAGGATGAGGCGGGGCGATGGGAGAAGGACATCCACGAAGATCTCGGAGTCTCCCAAAGGGAGCCGGCCGCCGGGTCCTCCGGCAAGGGCCGTGCGGGCCGCCTCGAGCGCCGCGTCGTCGGTCGCTCCGGCCGTCGTCCCGTCCGCGAAGACGGCGACCTTCGCGCCGATGCGTGGCTCCGGGCCGCGAATCACCGTCGCGACCACAGCCGCACGTTCGCCGCGAAGCGCGTCGCACAGCGGCTCGAACACAGCTGCGGTCAGAGGCTCCACGAAGACGTCGATGGATCCGCCGCAGGCCAGCCCGACGCTCCAGGCCGTGTCGTCCGAGACGCCGAAATGGAGCAGGCGCGCTTTCCCGCTGGCGAGGACGTCGACGCAAGCTTCGACGACGGCGTTCTCGACGCAGCCGCCGCTCACGGAGCCGGAGATCCTGCGATCCGCCGTCACGGCCATCTTCCCGCCGGCCGCGCGCGGAGCCGAGCCCCACGTCTCGACCACGGTGGCAAGGGCGATCGGAAGGCCCTCGGCGCGCCAGCGCTCGATGTCCGCGAGGACATCCCTCATGCGGAGCCGATTGCCGCGCCGCGCGGCCGGGTCTGCTGGCGGCGGGCCGGCCGGTCTGCGGGCAGGCGCTCGAGGTGCCGGCCGAGGCGCTCCAGGCTCGCGAGGTCGTGCACCGGAAGAAAATCATCCACGAAGGGCAGCGCCGCCCGCATGCCGCGCGCGAGCGGTTCGTAGTCGGGCGCGCCGAGGAGAGGATTGAGCCAGATCAGCCGGTGAGCGCTGCGCTGCAGCCGCGCCATCTCGGCCGTGAGCGCGTCGGGGTCGCCGCGGTCCCAGCCGTCGCTGATGAAGAGGACGACGGCCCCCTGCCCGAGCACGCGGCGCGCCCAGTGCAGGTTGAACTCGCGCAGGGTCTCCCCGATCCGGGTCCCCCCCGACCAGTCGGAGACGCTCCGCGCGATTTTCTCGAGGGTTTGCGCCGGATCGCGGCCCTCGAGTTCGCGCGTGATGCGCGTCAGCCGCGTTCCGAACAGGAAGCCCTCGATCCGGCCTCCGAGCCCACGCGAAAGCGCGTAGAGGAAGAGGAGCAGGAGGCGCGTGTAGCGCTCCATGGAGCCGCTGATATCCGCGAGCACGACGACGGGGCGCGGTCGGCTCCTCGGTCCGCGCCGCGACCACTCGAGGATCTCGCCGCCCCGCGGCAGGCTCTTGCGCAGCGTCCGGCGCAGATCGATCGCGCGCCCGTCCCCCGCGCGCAGCCGGCGCGTGCGGCGCCGGGCGAGCTTCCAGGCGAGCCCGCGGATCGCCCGCTCCACCTCTTCGAGCTCTTCGGCGGTGAGCTCGCCGAAGTCCTTGCGGCGCAGCAGCTCCTGTGCGCTCCAGGTCAGCGTGAGGTGGATCAACGGCGGCGGCTCCTCGTCGCCGCCGGCGTCGCCCTCGGGGGCCGGGACGGCGCCGGGCGGCGGCGCCGGCACGAACGCTGGCCGGCGCAGCTTGCGGCGCTCGCCCATGGAGCGCAGATCGAGCGTGGTCGTGCCCTCGGGAGGCTTACGCCAGAAGACGTCGAAGGCCTCGTCGAAACGGGCGATCTCGTCGCGCCGGCGCACGCAGAGCACGCGCGCCGCGTTGCCGAAGTCGGTTCGGGACCCGATGGGCACGTGCTCGAGGGCGGCGACGAGGTCGAGCATCCGGTCGGGGCCCGCGTCGAGTCCGAGGCCCCGCAGCACGCGCCCGAAGGCGAGGACGTTGCCGAGCAGCTGTCCCGTCATCCGCCGGCCCGGACGCGGTCCACAATCGCCCGCGCCGTTTGCCCCCGCACCTTTTCGACGTCGTCCTGGTACTTGAGGAGGATTCCGAGCGTGTCGCCGACGACATCCGCGTCCAGCGTCCGCCGGTCGAGCGCCACGAGCGCCGCGGCCCAGTCGAGCGTCTCGGCGATCCCGGGCAGCTTGTAGAGCTCGGCCGAGCGCAGCTCCTGGACGAAGCGCGCCACGTCGCGCGAGAGCTTCTCGGACGCGGCGGGCACCTTCGCGCGCACGATGGCGAGCTCCTCCTCGAAGGATGGGTAGTCGATCCAGCAGTAGAGGCAGCGGCGCTTCAGAGCGTCGTGCACCTCGCGCGTGCGGTTGGACGTGACGACGACGACGGGAGGATGCGTGGCCTTGATGGTGCCGACCTCGGGGATCGTGATCTGGAAGTCCGACAGCACCTCGAGCAGGTAGGCCTCGAACTCCGCGTCGGCGCGGTCGACCTCGTCGACGAGCAGCACCGGGGCCTTCTTGCGTGCGGGGTCGATCGCCTGGAGCAGGGGCCGCTGCTCCAGAAAGTCCGGGCTGAAGAGGTCCCGCTCGGGCGGCGTCTCGTCGCGGGACTCGAGCAGGCGGATGTGCATCATCTGCCGCGCGTAGTTCCACTCGTACACGGCGTGGTGGACGTCGAGGCCCTCGTAGCACTGGAGGCGAATCAGGTCGGTGTCGAGGATCGCGGCGAGAACCTTGGCGACTTCCGTTTTTCCGGTGCCGGCTTCGCCCTCGAGAAAAAGCGGGCGGCCGAGCCTGAGGGAGAGAAAGATCGCGGTGGTCAGGCCTCTGGGCGCGAAGTAATTACGCTCGCGCAGGGCGGCATCGAGCGCCTCGATCGAGTCCGGGATCACTCGCTCGACTCGGGGTGACGCGGGCATGCCCGTTGCGGGCTTGCCCTCGTCAGGCCCGCGCGTGCTCGACGGCGGCCGTGAGGGCACGTTTGGCGAGGACCGTGGCGAGGTGGACACGGAATTCTCCGGAGGCGTAGGTATCTCCCATCGGGTCGGGGATCGCGGCCGCGACTTCGGCCGCGGACTTGACGATCGCCGCGGCGTCGGGCTTGCGGCCGACGAGCACAGCGCCGGCCGCCGCGACGGGGACCGGGTTGGCCGTGGTCCCGCCGATGACGAGGCTCGCGCGCGTGCAGGTTCCGTCCTTGCCGATCTCGACGACCGCCGCGGCGCCGGCCACCGCGTAGTGGGAAGCCGGGTGCGGGTGCTTGGAATACGAGGCGCCGGTGCCCCGGCCGTACGGCGGGACGAGGATCGCGATGACGATCTCGCCGGCCTTCAGCGCGGTCGTGAAGAGGTCGACGAAGAACTTGTCGGCAGGGATCTTGCGCTCGCCCTTGGGCCCTCTCGCCACGATCGTGGCCCCGAGGGCGACGATCGCGGTGGGGAAGTCGGCGGCCGGATCGGCATGGGCAACCGAGCCGCCGATCGTACCGCGATTGCGGACCTGGATGTCGCCGATCTGCGCGGCCGTCTCGGCGAGCATCGGGCACGTCTTGCGAAGGATGGGGGAGGCGGCGACCTCGGCGTGCGTGGTCGTCGCGCCGATCCAGATCGCCTTGCCGCGCGTCTGCACTCCGCAGAGGCCCTTGATTGCGCCGATGTCGATGAGCGCCTTCGGGTTGGCGAGGCGGAACTTCATGGCGGGCAAGAGGCTGTGGCCGCCGGCGATCACGCGCGAGCCTTTGTGCTTCTTCAGCAGCGCGGACGCCTCCGCGACCGTGCGCGGGCGGAAGTAAGCGAAGTGGTCGGGGTACATGGCGTTACCTCCGCGCGCTCTGGATGGCGCGCCAGACCCTCTCGGGCGTGAGCGGCATGTCCAGCTTTCCGATGCCGAACGGCGCGAGCGCGTCCATCACGGCGTTGTAGACGGCCGGGGTCGAGGCGATCGTGCCCGTTTCGCCGATGCCCTTGACGCCGAGCGGATTGACGTTGGTCGGCGTCTCGGTCATCGCGAGCTCGAAGAGCGGGAAGTAGTCGGCCTTGGGGAGGGCGTAGTCCATCAGTGAGCCCGTCAAGAGCTGCGCGTTCTCGTCATAGACGGCCCCCTCCCACAGCGCCTGGCCGACGCCCTGGACGATGCCCCCGTGGATCTGCCCCTCGACGATCATCGGATTGATGACGCGGCCGCAATCGTCCACCGCGACGTAGCGTTCGAGTCGGACCTCGCCGGTCTCCACGTCCACGCGGACGACGGCGATGTGGGCGCCGAAGGGGTAGACGAAGTTCGGCGGATCGAAGAAGGCCGAAGCCTCCAGCCCGGGCTCGAGACCCTTCGGGTAGTTCCAGGCGACGTTGGCCATGAGGGCGACGTCCTGGATCGTCTTGAACTTTCCGGGCGAGCCCTTCACGAAGAACCTCCCGTCCGAGTAGTCGATGTCTTCGACCGCGGCCTCGAGCAGGTGGGCGGTGACGATCTTGGCCTTGTCTTTGATCTTGGTGATCGCGCCCATGAGCGCGCCGCTGCCGACCGGCGTCGAGCGGCTGCCGTAGCTGCCCCAGCCCATCGGCGTGCGCTCGGTGTCGCCGTGTGTGATCTCGACATCGTCCACCGCGACGCCGAGCTCGCTCGCGACGATCTGCGCGAACGTCGTCTCCTCGCCCTGCCCATGCGGCGAGATGCCGACCATCACGTTGACCTTGCCGGAGGGATGGAAGCGCACGATCGCGCTTTCCCACAGTCCGCCGCCGAAGCCGACGGCGCCGGCGACCTGCGAGGGGCCGAGGCCGCAGATCTCGGAATAGGTGCAGAAGCCGATCCCGATGTGCTCGCCCTTCTTGCGCAGGTCGGCCTGCCTCTTTCGCAGGCCCGCGTAGTCGAGCATCTTCAGCGCCTTTTCGAAGGCGGCGACGTAGTTGCCCGAGTCGTAGGTGAGGCCGGTTGCGACGGTGTGGCCGTCGGTGAAGGGCGGGATGAAATTCTTCTTGCGCACGTCGGCCGGATCCATCTTGAGCTTCTGGGCGACGAGCTCGACGAGGCGCTCGACCATGAACGTCGCCTCGGGGCGCCCCGCGCCCCGGTAGGCGTCGGTCGGCGTCGTGTTCGTGAAGACCCCGTAGACGTCCTCGTGGATGTTCTTGATGTCGTACGCGCCCGACAGCATCAGCCCGTGCAGGATGGTCGGGATGCCGGTCGAAGCGGTCGAGAGGTAGGCGCCGAGGTTCGCCCAGACCTTGGCGCGGATGGCGAGGATCGTGCCGTCCTTCTTCGCGGCCATCTCGACGTCCTGGATGTGGTCGCGCCCATGGATCGTCGAGCGGAAGTTCTCGCTGCGCGTCTCGGTCCACTTGACCGGACAGCCGCACACCTTCGAGGCGAAGATGACCATGGAGTCTTCCGGGTAGTGGGGGATCTTGCTGCCGAATCCGCCGCCCACTTCGGGCGCGATGACGCGGATCTTCTGCTCCGGTATTCCGGTGTCGAGCGACAGGAGGAAGCGGACGATGTGCGGGTTTTGCGAGGTGGCCCAGAGCGTCACCTCGTTCATCGCCGAGCTGTACTGGGCCAGGGCCGCCCGCGGCTCCAGCGCGTTGGGCACGAGGCGCTGGTTGATGATGCGCTCTTTCACGGTCACGTCGGCGCTCTGGAACGCCGCGTCCACGTCCCCACCCTTCACCGTCCACTTGAAGCAGACATTGTTCGGTACGTCGGCGTGGAGCTGCGGCTGGCCCTTTGCGGTCGCCTTCTCCGCGTTGGCAACGGCGGGCAGCGGGTCGTAGTCCACCTCGACGGCCTCCGCCGCGTCGCGCGCGAGGTAGCGGTCGGTGGCCACGACGATCGCCACGGCATTGCCGACGTAGCGCACCGTGTCGATCGCGATCGGCGGATAGGGGGGCGTCTTGGTGTCCGAGTTCGGCACGACCCAGGCGCATGGGATCGGGCCGAAGCCCTCGTCCTTCATTTCCTTGCCCGTGAAGACGCCGAGGACGCCCTCCATCGCGGCCGCCGTTGTCGTGCGGATGGCCTTGATCTTCGCGTGCGCGTACGGCGAGCGCACGACGGCCATATGGGCCATCCCGGGCAGGACGAAGTCGTCGGTGTACTTGGCCTGGCCGGTGATGAGGCGCGGGTCCTCGCGGCGCTTGATCGCGGATCCGAAAATGCGTGACGACATGGCCGCCCCCTAAGCCTTCATCCGGGTCGCCGCTTCGCGGACCGCGGCGACGATGTTCTGGTAGCCGGTGCACCGGCAGAGATTGCCCTCGAGCCCGTGGCGGATCTGGGCGTCGGAGGGCTTCGGGTTCTTCTCGAGAAGGTTGTGCGCCGTCAGGATCATTCCGGGCGTGCAGAAGCCGCACTGCAGGCCGTGCTTTTCCCAGAAGGCGTCCTGCAGCGGGTGGAGTTTGCCGTTCTCGGCGAGGCCCTCGATCGTCATGATCTTTGCGCCTTCGGCCTGGACCGCGAGCACGGTGCAGGACTTGACGGCCTTGCCGTCCATGAGCACCGTGCACGAGCCGCACTGGCTGGTGTCGCAGCCGACGTTGGTGCCGGTCAAGCCGAGGGTTTCGCGGAGATAGTGGACGAGGAGAAGGCGCGCGTCGACGTTGTGCTTTCGCTTCGCGCCGTTGACGGTGACGGAGACGGGATACTGCATGCAGCCTCCGATGAGCGTTAGGTTCGCGGAGTATACCAACCGGGATCGAGCGCCTTACTTCTTTTCGATCTGCCTGCGGACCGACTCGAAGAACGCCGACGTGAGCTTCTTCGTCACGCCGCTCATCAGGCGCGCTGCGAGGCTCGCGATCGTGCCGACGACGTTGACGTCGGCCGTCCACGCCAGATCCGTCGCGCCGTCCTGACCGTCAGTCAGAGTCATGGAGGTCGTCGCATCCACGCCGGAGCCCGGCGCCGTGCCGTGCGCCTTCATCTGCGCCCGATTCGGCGGATCGAGGTCCACCCACTCCACGTCGTTGACGAAGCGGACCTTGACCGAGCCGAATCCGATCGAAGTCGTCGCGCGGAACTTCTTGCCCGGCAGGACGATCTCGAGCGACTCGAGACCGGGCGCGGACTTGGAGACCTTCTCGGGGTCCGTGAGGTAGTCCCACACCTTCGCGCGCGGGGCCTTGATCGCGAGACTGCCTTCGAAGTGCATCGCGCGCTCTTATACCTCAGTCCCGGGAACAGAACTCGGTGCCGTAGGGGCGGCCCTTGCGGCCGCCCGCAATAGCCGCGATGCCGCAGAGGCGGGCGGGGACAAGCCCCGCCCCTACGGCCCAAACGTGCGATCAAGACTTCGGTTGCAGAACCCTAGTACGCGACGAGCGCCCGAGCCGCCCGGCAGACTTTTTCCGCGTTGGGCAGGAAGAATTCTTCGAGCGGCGGCGAGTAGGGTACCGGAGTGTCCGGCGCGGTGACCCGCATGAGCGGGCCGTCGAGGTACTCGAAGCAGCGCTCGGAGAGGACGGCGGCAATCTCGGCGCCGATGCCGCCGGTGCGGGTCGCCTCGTGCAGCAGGATGGCCTTGTTCGTCTTCGCGACGGATTCGAGTACCGTCGTCTCGTCCATGGGAAAGAGCGTGCGCAGGTCCACGACCTCGGCATCGATGCCCTCGGCCTCGAGCGTCTTGGCCGCCTCGAGCGCGGTCCACATCATCGCGCCGTAGGTGATGATCGAGAGGTCGCGCCCCTGCCGGCGCACGGCGGCCTTGCCGATGGGCACGATGTAGTCCTCGGTCGGCAGTTCTTCCTTGATCCGGCGGTAGAGGAACTTGTGCTCGAAGAAGAGGACGGGGTCGTCGTCGCGGATCGCGGCCTTGATGAGGCCTTTCGCGTCGTACGCGGTCGCCGGCTGGACGACTTTCAGCCCTGGCGTATGCGCGAAGTATGCCTCGGGGTTCTGGGAGTGGAAGGGGCCGCCGTGGACGCCGCCGCCGGAGGGCCCCCGGATGACGAGCGGCACGCCGACGCCGGTGCGGTAGCGCGACTTCGCGGCGAAGTTCGTGATCATGTCGAAGGCGCAGGAAATGAAATCGATGAACTGCATCTCGGCGACCGGGCGCATCCCCATCATCGCCGCGCCCACAGCCGCGCCGACGATCGCGGTCTCGGAGATCGGCGTGTCGATGACCCGCTCCTCGCCGAACTCGGCGATCAGGCCGTCGGTCACCTTGAAGGCGCCGCCGTAGACGCCGATGTCTTCGCCGAGGAGGAAGACGCTCGGGTCGCGGGCCATTTCCTCGCGCAGTCCATCGCGGATCGCGTCGACGTAGGTCGTCTGGCCCTTGACGGTCGGGGCTCCCGTATCCGTGCCACCGAAGTGGGGCGCGCTGCTCACGAGTTTCTCCGCACGGGCGCCGGCTCGCCGTCCGGGATGCCGGCCGCGTAGACGTTCTTCAGAGCATCCTCTGGCGAGGGCAGCGGGCTCTTCTCGGCGGCCTCGACCTCGCGGTCGATCTCGTCCGACACAGACCGGTCGATCGCGGCGAGCTCGTCGACGTTTGCCGCGGCCGAGGCGACGAGCTCTCGCGCGTAGCGCTCCAGGGGGTCGCGCTGGCGCCATTCCTCGAGTTCCTCTTTCGGGACGTACGCCTGCGCGTCGTGCTCGGCGTGTCCCTTCATCCGGTAGGTCATGGCCTCGATGAGTGTCGGGCCGCCGCCGGCCCGGGCGTGGTCCACGGCGCGCCGCGCTGCACCATGGACGGCGAGCACGTCGTTGCCATCCACCTGCTCGCCGGGGATCCCGTACGCGATCGCCTTGTCCACGAGGTTCCTCGAGGCCGTCTGCTTCTTGAACGGTGTCGAATAGGCCCAGCCATTGTTCTCGGCCACGACGACGAGCGGCAGCTTCTGCACGGCAGCGAAATTCAGCCCCTCGTGGAAGGCGCCGGTCGACGTACCGCCGTCGCCGATCCAGGTCATGGCGACGAGGTCCTTCTTCTGCATCCGACCGGCGAGCGCGATGCCCGCCATGACCGGGATGAGGGCGCCGAGCATGGAGATCGGCGAGATCACGCCGCGCTCGGGGCGGCCAAAGTGCAGGTTGCAGTCCTTGCCGCCGGACGGCGAAGTCCCGCGCGCCATGTACTGCGTCATGACGTCGCGCGCCGAGTAGCCCATGACGAGGACGACGCCCATATTTCGGATGAGCGGCCCGACGATGTCGCCCTTCTTGAGAGCGTAGGCGGAGCCGACGGACGTCGCCTCCTGGCCGAGCGAGCGGTAGAGGCCTCCGACGACCTTGCCCTGCCGGTACAGGTTGACGAGCCTCTCCTCGACCACGCGGTTCAACCGCATGTACCGGTAGAGCTCGAGCTTCTGTTCGCGGGTCAGGTCGGTCACGGGGACTCCGGTCAGAAGTTTATACGAGGCGGCGCCCCGGGCGGTCTGGGAGCGCGTGCCGTAGCCGCTGACTGGCGCTAACCCGAGACGCTGCCCTCGATCTGCTTGGCGAGGTAATTCTCGGCGCCGATGTCCTTGATCTGCTGGAGCTGAGCCTCGAGCCAGTCGATGTGCTCCTCCTCGGAGACGAGGATTCTTTCGAGGAGGGCGCGCGTGCCGTTGTCGCCCTTCTGGGTCGCGAGCGCGATCCCGTGATTCAGGCGCTTGACCGCGTCGTGTTCGAGGGCGAGGTCGACCTTCATCATTTCGGGCACGGTGCGCCCGACGTTGATCTTCATGTACTTCTGCATGTTCGGCGCGGAATCGAAGTAGAGGATCCGGTCCATCGCCTCCTGGGCGTGCTTCATCTCGCCGATGGACTCCTTTTCGGTGTGGTTGGCCAGGCGCATGTACTGCCAGTTGCGCAGCATCCGGGCGTGGATGAAGTACTGGTTGATGGCGGTCAGCTCCGCGGAGAGGACCTCCTGCAGGACCGTCAGGATCTCAGGATCACCCTTCATGCCATACCTCCTTTACTTGCTGTCTGGACGGGCATCCTACCCCCTCCGGGCGGGCACGACGTATCATTTGCCGATGAGCGAAAAAGACCCGCTGGTACCGCCGGCCATCGCGGCCGGGCGCGCGCGATCGGACGAGGATGCCCGCAAGGCCCTGGCGAAGTCGCCCGCGTGGAAGACCGACTGGACGACCGTCTCCGGGGCGCCCGTCGTGCCGCTGGCCGGCCCCGACACGCAGCCGGGGTTCGACTTCGAGCGCGACCTCGGCTGGCCGGGGGAGTACCCCTACACGCGCGGCGTGCATCCGACGGGATACCGCGGCAAGCTCTGGACGATGCGCCAGTTCGCCGGCTTCGGCACGGCGAAGCAGACCAACGAGCGCTTCCACTATCTCCTCGATCACGGGCAGACGGGGCTTTCGACGGCGTTCCACCTGCCAACCCTCTACGGCTACGACTCGGACCACTACATGGCGCGCGGCGAGGTCGGCAAGTGCGGCGTGGCGATCGATTCGCTGCGCGACATGGAAGTGCTCTTCGACCGGATCGACCTCGGCCAGGTGACGACGTCCATGACGATCAACTCGACGGCGCCGATTGCGCTGGCGATGTACCTGGCCGTCGCCGAGAAGCACGGCACGCCGTGGGAGAAGGTCGGCGGCACGCTCCAGAACGACATCCTAAAGGAGTACATCGCCCAGAAGGAGTACATCTTCCCGCCGCGGCCCTCGATGCGGCTCATCACGGACCAGTTCTCCTTTTGCGCGAAGCACGTGCCGAAGTGGAACACGATCTCGATCTCCGGGTACCACATCCGCGAGGCGGGCTCGACGGCTCTGCAAGAGCTCGCCTTCACGCTGCGCGACGGCGTCGAGTACGTGCAGTACGGGATCGAGGCGGGCCTGCCGGTGGACGAATTCGCGCCCCGGCTCTCGTTCTTCTTCAATTCGCACAACGACTTTTTCGAGGAGATCGCCAAGTTTCGCGCCGCGCGCCGCATCTGGGGCAAGACCATGCGCGAGCGGTTCGGGGCGAAAGACCCGCGCTCGTGGATGTGCCGCTTCCATACGCAGACGGCCGGCTGCTCACTGACGGCGCAGCAGCCCTACAACAACGTCGTGCGCACGGCGATCCAGGCGCTCGCGGGCGTGCTCGGCGGAACGAATTCGCTGCACACCAACTCGCTCGACGAGACGCTGGCGCTGCCGACGGACTTCGCCGTGAAGCTCGCGCTGCGCACGCAGCAGGTCATCGCGCACGAATCGGGCGTCGCGAACACGATCGATCCGCTCGCCGGCTCGTACTTCATCGAAGACCTGACGACGAAGATGGAGCGCGGGTGCTTCGAGTACTTCCGGAGGATCGACGAGCTCGGCGGCATGGTCGAGGCCATCGAGGCCGGGTTCCCGCAGCGGGAAATCATGGACGCCGCGTACGCCTACCAGCGCGCCGTCGACTCGGGCGAGAAGATCGTCGTCGGCGTCAACGACTTCGTCGACTCGGTCGAGCAGCCGCTCGAGACGCTCTACATCGACGACGCCGTGGAAGACATCCAGAAGCAGGCCGTCCAGGAGCTGCGCCGCACGCGCGACGGCAAGGCCGTCACGTCGGCCCTGGCGACCCTGCGTCAGGCTTGCGCGGACGGCAGGAACGTGATGCCGCCTCTGGTCGAGGCCGTGAAGACCTACGCGACCGTGGGCGAGATCTCGGACGTCATGCGCGAAGTCTTCGCGACGTACGAGGAGCCGGCGGTCTTTTAGCTCAGTTCGCCGGGGCGTACCGTCCCACGAGGACGTGGCTCGAGTAGACCGATCGCTGGCCGGTCGTCGAGGTCTCGACCATTTCGTCGGAGATCGCGGCGAATCCGACGGCGTCTGAGACGACGGTCGTGAGGGGCGTTCGCGTGCACTGCTCCGTGGCGGTCTCGATTCGTCCGTCTTTGAGGCGAAAGAGGACGGTGCCCCGGGTGCGCACGCCCGCCATCCCCGAGCCGAGCAGCGTCGGCCCCGCAGGAGTGAAGAAGAAACCCCGGATGTCGTCCGTGAAGTACCAGCTTTCCGACGCCGTCCCGACCTGCGCGCCGTGGAGCGAACGCCCGGACGACCGCGGGTGGGCGGGGAACCGGGCGGGCAGCGGGGCCCAGGCGCCGTCGTCCCCGGCGCGATAGAGCTCGCCGGTCCAGAGGTTGAACGCCGTGACGTTTCCTTCGAGGTCGCGCGCCAGCCAGAGGTTCCAGCGCAGGGCGTCGCGGGCGTCCGGGACCTCGCCCTCATTCTCCTGCGCGAAGGCCTGGCCGAGCAGCTTGCCGCCCGTTCGCGACATGCGCCACACGGCGCTCTGCGCCGAGGTCGGCGTCGCATAGATGGCGTCCCGCGTGACGCGGATCTGCCGGAGTCCGCCCTGGCCCTGGACGGCGGGCCCGGGAACGATCTTGCGCTCGCCGGCTTCCGTGATGTGGAGCAGCGAGACGCTCTCGTCCGAGGCCAGCCAGAGCGATCCGTCCGTCGGGTCGCGGTCGATCGCCCGCCACGGGCTGTTCTCCGCGCCGACGATCATGTCGACGTCCTTGGGATCGGTCCGGGAGAACGTGACGATTCGAGCCGGAGCGAACAGGATGCTGACTTTGTCGGCCGAGAGTGCCAAATCGATCGCCCGGCTGCCGGCGGGGACGCCGGCTTTCTGAAGCGCAATGTCGAGCGGCGCGGTGGCGCAGAGCCAGGAAGCGTCCGGCGGGGCCGGAGCGAGCGTCGGCGCGGGCGCTCCCGTGCACGACAGAGTCAGGACGGCCGCAGCGGCGGCCGCATGGCGGAGCCCGGGGATGCGGTGGCGGAACAACTGAGCAATTCTAGCCGGATTGTGGAAATTCGGGGCAGTCGCCTCCCGTGAGAAACTAAAGGGCTATGACCGACCGGGACGCCTTTCCCTTCGCCTCCATCGAGACCGCCCTGGCCGCCCTGCGGGAGGGCCGGTTCGTCGTCGTCGTGGACGACGAGGACCGCGAGAACGAGGGGGACCTCGTACTGGCCGCCGAGAGGGTGACGCCCGAGGCGATCAACTTCATGGCGCGCGAGGGCCGCGGCCTCATCTGCCTCGCGCTCACCGAGGAGCGGTGCGACGCGCTGGACCTGCCGCCGATGGTCACGGAGAACACATCGAACTTCGGCACGGCGTTCACGGTCTCGATCGAGGCGCGCGGGCGCACGACGACCGGTATCTCGGCCGCCGATCGGGCGGCGACGGTGAAGGCCGCGATCGACCCGGCGAGCAAGCCGTCGGACCTGAACCGCCCCGGGCACATGTTCCCGCTGCGGGCGCAGCGCGGAGGCGTGTTGAAACGCGCGGGCCAGACGGAGGCCTCGGTGGATCTCGCGCGGATCGCGGGGATGAACCCGTCGGCGGTCCTCTGCGAGGTCATGAACGAGGACGGCACGATGGCGCGCGTGCCGGACCTCGCAAAGTTCTGCGAGCGGTTCCAGCTCCCGATGGTCACGGTCGCAGACCTCATCCGCTACCGCCTGAAGACGGAGAGGCTCGTGCAGCGGATCGCTTCGCCGCACCTGCCCACGCGTCTCGGCGAGTTCCAGCTGTACGCGTACCGCAGCGACGTCACGCACGAGGAGCACCTGGCCCTGGTGCACGGCGGCATCACGGAGGACGAGCCGACGCTCGTGCGCGTCCACTCGCAGTGCCTCACGGGCGACGTCTTCGGCTCGGCGCGCTGCGACTGCGGCGAGCAGCTCGAGCTCGCGATGGAGAAGATCGTCGAGGCCGGCCGCGGCGTGTTCCTCTACCTCCTGCAGGAGGGGCGGGGCATCGGTCTCATCAACAAGCTCAAGGCCTACGAGCTGCAGGACCAGGGGCACGACACCGTGTCGGCCAACGAAAAGCTCGGCTTTCCGCCCGACATCCGCAACTACGGCGTGGGCTGCCAGATCCTGCGGGACCTCGGCGTGCGCAAGATGCGCCTCATGACGAACAACCCCTCCAAGTACGTCGCCATCGACGGCTACGGGCTCGAGATCGTCGAGCGTGTTCCCCTCGAGGTGAGTCCGACCGACCGTTCGCGCAAGTACCTCGAGGCAAAGAAGAACAAGATGGGGCACCTGCTCAAGCTGGTTTAGACCCCCGGTAGGCATATCCTCCGCCCGTAGCCATCCAGGCTAAGGAGGACACCCATGTCGGGAAAGACGTTCGAGATCGTTCCGCCGGCGATGCCCGGCCCCCGGTTCGTGAGGCGGGCGATCATCGCGCTCGTGCTCTTCGTGCTGGTCGTGATCGGAGGGCCGATCACGGTGGTTCCTGCCGGGCACGTCGGCGTCAAGGACCTGTTCGGGAAGGTCTCGCCCAACTCGCTGCCGCCCGGCGTTCACCTCATCGTGCCCTTCACGCGCGTCCATAAGATGTCCATCCGGACCCTGGAGCTGAAGGAGACCGCGGAGGTCCCGTCGAAGGAGGGACTCACGATGGATCTCGAAGGGTCGGTCCTCTTCCGGCTCGATCCCCTCAAGGCCGCTGAGATGTACCGGACGGTGGGCATCAACTACCCCGAGGTCGTCGTGGTGCCGCAGGTGCGCTCGGCGATCCGCGAGATCACGGCTTCCTACGACGCCAAGGCGCTGTACTCCTCCGAGCGCGAGCAGATCGCGCGCGAGACTTTCGAGCTCGTCCGGAAGATGACGAGCGGCCGCGGCGTCATCGTCGAGTCGGTCCTTCTGCGCAAGATCGGGCTGCCGCCCGTCGTGGCCAACGCGATCCAGGAAAAGTTGAAGCGCGAGCAGGAGTCCGAGCAGATGAAGTTCGTCCTGGCCAAGGAGCAGCAGGAAGCCGAGCGCAAGCGCATCGAGGCGCAGGGCATCGCGGACTTCCAGAAGATCGTCGCGCAGGGGCTCAGCGCGCAGCTGCTCGAGTGGAAGGGCATCGAAGCGACCGAAAAGCTAGCGATGAGCCCGAACACGAAAGTCGTCGTGATCGGCAACCCGAAGTCCGGGCTGCCGATCATCCTCGGGGGCGGCTCGGACAAGTGACGAAGATCCCCATGCCGGCTGCCGTCCTGGCCGGCGGAGCTTCACGCCGGATGGGCCGGTCCAAGGCGGAGCTGCCGTACGGCGCCGGGACGTTGCTCGAATTTCAGACGCGCCGCCTCGCGGAACTCTTCGAGGAAGTGTTCGTGGTCGCCAAGACGCCGCCGCCCTCCCCGGTGGGACCGGCCCGTTTCGTTCTGGACCGCGCGCCGCAGCACGCGGCGATCAACGGGCTCGTCCGGGCCCTCGAGGAAGCGGCCGACCGCGTCTTCGTGCTCGGGGTGGATCTGCCGGCGGTGCCGGCCGCGCTCCTGCGCGCGATTGCCGAGCGGTCTTTCGCGACCGAGGCCCCATCGGTCGTGCCGCGGGCCGACGGGAGGTTGCAGCCGCTGGCCGCCGTCTGGCGGCGGTCCGTTCTCGCGGTCGCCCTGCGCAGGATCGAGGCGGGGGAGCTCTCGCTGCACGGGCTGGCGGAAGAAGTCGGGGCCGAGATTTTCGAAGAGCCGGAGTGGCGGGCGATCGACCCCTCGGGCGCGGCCTTCGCCAACCTGAACACGCTCGAGGAATACGCCGCGCAGAGGGAGCGGGCATGAGCGAGAGCGAGAAGCCGTCCCGCGGCAAGCCGCGCCGGCCAAGAACGGCGGCCCCACTGCGCCGCAGCGTCCTCCACGTGGATGCGCGCGGGCGCGCCCGCATGGTGGACGTGGGCGAGAAGGGAGTGACGCGGCGCGTCGCCGTCGCGCGGGGCGCGGTGGCGATGGGAAAGACCGCCTTCGAGGCTCTCTCTTCGGGGCGCCTGGCCAAGGGAGACGCCATGGCCGTGGCGCGGCTGGCCGGAATCCAGGCCGCCAAGCGCACGTCGGAGATCATCCCGCTCTGCCATTCCCTCCTCCTCGAATCCGTCGAGGTGGACGTGACCCTCGTCCGCGCGCGCCGCGAAGCTGTGGTCACCGCGACGGCGCGCATCACCGGCAAGACCGGCGTCGAGATGGAAGCCCTGACCGCTGTCGCGGCGGCGTGCCTGGCGATTTACGACATGGTGAAGGCGCTGGATCGGTCCGCGGTGATCAAGGAAATCCTGTTGCTCGAGAAGAGCGGGGGCAGGTCCGGTGCGTACCGGCGGTCCTAACCGCCCCGCGTATGCATCTCGAGATGCGGATCCTTCTTCAGCTCCGTCAACGGCACCAGCGGCGAGCGCTCGCGTAAGGCCAGGCGTTCTTCGGCTCCCCGGTCGGCACGATTGCCCCAGGCCGCGGCGAGCAGGGCTCGGAGCTCCTCGCCGGTCGCGCCCTCGCGCAGGGGACGACGCAGATCCAGGCCGCGCGTGGCGTAGAGGCAGAGGTACCAGAGGCCGTCGGCCGTCAGGCGGCTGCGGTCGCAGGAGCTGCAGAAGGGCGCCGTGGTCGAAGCGATGATGCCGAACGTCGTTCCGTCCGAGAGGAGGAAGCGCTCGGCCGGCGCGGAGGACTTCTCCACAATGGGCTCGATCTCGCCATGGCTCTCTGCAATCGTCCGAAGCATTTCCGCGCGCGACACGACGCGCTCGCGCGACCAGCGCGTGGCGCCCCCGACGTCCATGTACTCGATGAACCGGATTTCTGCGCCCCAGCCTCTCGCCCGGTCGATCAGCGCAGGGAGCTCGTCGTCATTGACGCCCCGCATCACGACCGCGTCGATCTTGAGGGAGGCGAACCCGGCCCGCGCCGCCGCCTCGATACCGCGCAGCACGCGTGCAAGCTCGTCGAAGCGGGCGAGCTGCTGGAAACGCTCGGGTCTCACCGTGTCGAGGCTGACCGTGATCCGATGGAGACCCGCCTCGCGCAACGCACTCGCGTGCTCCTCGAGGAGCACACCGTTGGTCGTCATCGCGAGGTCGGTCAGCCACGGTTTCTCGGCCAGGATCTTCACGAGCGCTGGCAGCTCGTGGCGCACGAGGGGTTCGCCGCCCGTCAGCCGGATCCGCTCGACGCCGAGCGCCCCGAAGACGTCGGCGAGACGGCCAATCTCCTCGAACTGAAGCAGGTCCGCCCGCGGCAGCCAGACGTACTCCTGCTCGGGCATGCAGTAGTCGCAGCGCAGGTTGCAGCGGTCCGTCACCGAGAGGCGCAGGTTCCCGAGTTGGCGGCCGAGGCGATCCGTGAGGGGGGTCATGGGCGGTCTATATTAACGTCATGACATTGCGCGTTGCGATCGTCACGGTCTCCGACGGCGTGGCCGCGGGGGCGCGGGTGGACCGCGGAGGGCCCGCCTGCGAGGAGGCGATCCGGCAGTCCGGGATCGAGCACCGCATCGTCTCGCGCCAGACACTCCCGGACGAGCCGGAGCGGGTCGCGGTCGCCATTCGCGCTCTGGCCGACGCCGGCGAGGCAGACCTGATCGTGCTCACGGGCGGCACGGGCGTGTCGCCGCGGGACCGCACGCCCGAGGCCGTCCGCGCCGTGATCGACCTCGAGGTGCCGGGCCTCGCCGAAAAGATGCGCGCCGAGACCTCCCGCGAGTTCCCGGCCGCCTACCTCTCGCGGCAGGTCGTCGGCGTGCGCAAAAGGACCCTCGTCGTCGCGCTGCCCGGCTCGCCCGGCGGCGCCGCCGACTGTCTGACGGCGATCCTCGGCCTCGTTGCGCACGCGATCGCGCTCATCCAGGGGCGCGCGCCCGAGCACCCTCCCGCGCCACGCTAAGATTCGCACCCCGATGGAAAAAGCCCGCTTCGGAATCGACGTCCTCCTCGAGAAGCCGTGGCCGGTGGCCGGCAAGCGGATCGGGCTCATCACCAACGCCTCCGGCATCACCTCGCAGGGGGTGCCGAGCTGGAAGGCGCTGAAAGGGTCCCCGAACGCGCGGCTGGTCCGCCTTTTCGGGCCCGAGCATGGACTGGAAGGCGGCGCGGTCTACATGGAGGCAGTTCAGGGCTCGATCCACGCGCCGTCGGGCCTTCCGGTCGTGTCGCTCTATGGCGCGGCCGCGGAGAGCCTGCGCCCGCGGCGCGAGCATTTCGCCGATCTCGAGGCAATCGTCTTCGATGTGGCCGACGTCGGGAGCCGCTACTACACCTACATCTGGACGATGCTGCTCGCGATGGAGGCGTGCGCCGGCTCCCGGCTGCGCTTCATCGTCTGCGACCGCCCGAACCCGATCGGCGGCGGGGTCGAAGGCTCTCCCGCGTCGAGCGGCTACCTCACGTTCGTCGGCCTGCATCCGATCCCCGTCCGCCACGGGATGACGGCCGGAGAGCTCGCGCGCCTGTTTGTCGCGGAGCGCCGGCTGGATCTCGACCTCGTCGTGATCCCCGTGGCGGGCTGGGGCCGCGACATGACGTTCGAGCAGGCGGGCCTGCCGTGGGTGGCGCCGTCGCCGAACATGCCGACGACCGACACGGCCCTCGTCTACCCCGGCATGTGCCTGCTCGAGGGCACGAATCTCTCCGAGGGGCGCGGAACGACGCGGCCCTTCGAGGTCTTCGGCGCGCCCTGGCTCGAGAGCGTCGCGTTCACCGATGCGCTCAACGGGCTGGGGCTGCCGGGAGTCCTGTTCCTTCCCGCGCAGTTTCGGCCGATGTTCGACAAGCACGCCGGCAAGCAGTGCGGGGGCGCGCGAATCCACGTGACCGACCGCGCCGCCTTCCGGCCGTTCCAGACGGGCTTGCGCGTGATCGAGGCCGCTCGCAAGGCCGGGCCGCTCGAATTTCGGTGGCGCACCGAGCCCTACGAGTACGACGAGCGGCCGGCGATCGACCTGCTGACGGGCTCGCCGCGGTTTCGCGAGACGATCGAGTCGGGGGAGAGCCTCCGCGCGGAGATCGCGCGGCACTTCGAGGGGGCAAGGCAGTTTCGCACGCGCCGCGAAGCGCACTTGATCTATCCCGACAGCAAGCCCGCGGTCGTTGCGTTCGTCGGGGGCCACGATTCGGGCAAGACCTCGATTCTGGTCGAGCTCGTGCCGCGCCTGAAGGCAAAGGGCATCGTGGTCGGGACCATCAAACACACGACCCGGGACGTGGACGACGACACGGCCGGCAAGGATTCGCAGCGGCACGCCGCGGCCGGCGCGGCCGTTGCGGCTCTCGTGACGCCGGGGCGCACGACGTCGCGGCGGTTTGGGGAGGAAGAGATGTTTGCCGAGGTCCTGCGACGGGAGTTCGCCGGGTGCGACCTCGTGCTCGTCGAGGGGTACAAGTCGCTTCCGATTCCGAAGATCGAGGTCATCCGGACGGGCATCCCGCGCCCCGAGGTCGTCGAGCCCGTGGCCCGCATCTCGGACGGCCCGTTCCAGGGCTCGGTCCCGACGCTCTCCTTCGGCGACTGGGACGCGATCGTGGCGACAGTGCTCCACGCCGCCGGGCTCGATCGGCAGAATCGCGATTCGGCGAACGGGTCCCGGAAGTCGGCTTGAGCGGCCGGCCCCTCATCGTCTTCGACCTCGACGGCACGCTCATCGACGGCTATGCCGCGATCGGCGACGCGCTCGCGTACGCGATGGAGCGGCTCGGCCGGCCGCCGTTGTCCGCGGCAGAGGTGCGCGGCATGGTCGGGCACGGGCTGGAGAGTCTGCTCGAGGAGGCCGTTGGACCCGAACGCGCGGGCGAAGGCGTACGTCTCTTCCGCGAGCGATATCCCGAGGTGGCCGTCGAGAAATCGCACCTGCTGCTCGGGGTCGCCGAAGTGCTGTCGACGCTCTCCGATCGGGAGTATCCCCAGGCCGTGGCGTCCAACAAGCCTCCGAAATTCTCGCGGATGATCCTCGAGGCGAAGGGGATCGCCCACCGCTTTGGCGCCATCGTGGGTCCGGATGCCGACACGCCGGCCAAGCCGGATCCGACGATGCTCCGGGGCCTGATGGCCGCGACGGGCGTTCGACCGGACGAAACCATCGTCGTCGGCGACATGGAGGTCGATTTCGAGTTCGCGCGCGCCGCGGGGTGCCGTGTCATTCTCATCCCGGGCGGCTCGCGAACGCGCGAGCAACTCGCCGGCCTCAAGCCGGATGCGTTTCTCGAGAGCATCGTCGAGTTGCCGACGTGGCTGGAGGGCGGGTCGACGCTCCTCCGGTAGAATCCCGCTCCTCATGACGAGCTCTTTTGACCCCACTGGCGGAAAGCCTGGACAAGTCCGTTTCTTCCTTCCGGGCCCCGTGTGGGTCCGCGACGCGGTGCGCCAGGCGATGGCGCACGAGGCGATCGGTCACCGCGGCAAGGCGTTCGCCGACCTCTACGCGCGGATTGCGCCGCGGCTCCAGAAGGTGTTCCGCACGGAGGGCTTCGTTTTCACGACGACCTCCGCCGCGACAGGCCTCTGGGAGGCGGCGCTGCTGAACCTCATGCCGGAGCGTGTCCTGGCGATCGTCTCGGGCGCCTTCTCGGAGCGCTGGGCGGCCTGCGCGCGCGACCTCGGGATGGAGGTGGACGTCCTCGAGTCGCCATGGGGCAGCCCCGTCGACCCGGACGATGTCCGTCGGGCGCTCGGCAAGGCGCGATACGAGGCGGTCACGGTGGTCCACTCGGAGACCTCGACGGGGACGTTGAACGATCTCCACGGAATCGCGCGCGCCGTGCGCGAGGCCTCGGACGCGTTCGTGCTCGCCGACGTCGTGACCTCGATCGCCGGCTCTCCCGTCGAGTGCGACGCCTGGGGCCTCGACTTCGTCCTCTCTGGCTCGCAGAAGGCGCTCGCGTTGCCTCCGGGGCTCGGCGTCGCATTCGCCTCGCAGCGCTTCCGTGAGCGGGCGCGGAAAAGTTCCCGCGCGCATTACCTCCGTCTCTCGGAAGCGGAGACCTTCGCCGAGAAGCACCAGACCCCGTACACGCCGTCGACGCCGCACCTCTTTGCGCTCGACGTGCAGCTCGATCACATCATGGCCGAGACGATCGAGGGCCGATGGGCCCGGCACGAGGCGCTGCGCCGGAGGGTCGAGTCCTGGGCCGCCGAACGAGGCCACACATACGCGCCGCCCGAGGGCGCGCGGTCGTGGACGGTCTCGTGCCTGAAGCCGCGGCCGGGCGTCTGCCCGGAGGCGCTCGTCGCGAAGGTGAAGGAGCGCGGCTTCACGATCGGCGGAGGCTACGGCAAGTGGAAAGCGTCGACGTTTCGCATCGGCCACATGGGAGACGTGGACATAGCCTCGCTCGACGCTCTCCTCGCCGCGCTCGACGAGAGCGCAATGGAGGCCGCGTGAGCCGCGTCGTCGTCGCCGAAAAGGTCTCGTCGGTCGGCCTCGACCTGTTGCGCAAGGCGGGCCACGAGGTGATCGACCTCGCGGGTGTTTCGCGCGAGGAGCTGCTCGCCGCCCTGAAGGATGCCGACGCGCTGCTCGTGCGCAGCGCGACGAAGGTGGACGCGGAGCTCTTTGCCGCTGCGCCGCGGCTGACCGTCGTCGGCCGCGCGGGCGTCGGCGTGGACAACGTGGACGTGCCCGCCGCCTCGGCGAGGGGAGTCCTCGTTCTCAATTCGCCGACCGGCAATGTCGTTTCCGCGGTTGAGCACACGTTCGCCGTGCTCTTTGCGCTGCTGCGCCGCATACCGGAAGCGGCCGGATCGATGGCAGCGGGCAAATGGGAGAAATCGAAGTTCATCGGCGCCGAGCTCGCGGGCAAGACCGTGGGCATCGTCGGTCTCGGCCAGGTCGGCTCGCGCGTGGCGTCGCGGGCGCGCGCCTTCGAGGCGCGGCTGCTCGGCCACGATCCGTACCTGCCGGCCGAGAAGGCCCGCGAGATGGGAGTGCCGCTCGTGCCCCTCGACGAGCTGCTCGCCAACTCGGACGTCGTCACGCTGCATTCGACGGCCGTCGGCAAGGGCCGGCCGCTGCTCGGCCCCGAGGAGATCGCCCGCATGAAGCCGGGCGCCGTGCTCGTCAACGTCGCGCGCGGAAGCCTCGTGGACCGCGCGGCGCTGTTCGCGGCGCTTTCCGAGAAGCGGCTTGGGGGAGCGGCGCTCGACGTGTTCGATCCGGAGCCGCCCGATCCGGCCGATCCGATGCTGCGGCTTGCGAACGTCGTCGCGACGCCGCACCTCGGGGCTTCGACCGTCGAGGCGCAGGAGCGGGTGTCGATCCAGACGGTCGAGGCCCTGCTCGAGGCGCTGGCGGGAGCGGCCTACGTGCCGGCGGTGAACATGCCGTTTCGCGGGCCCAAGGACTCGGGCGCGGCGGGATGGATGCGGCTGGCCGAGCGCACGGCCCACTTTCTGTCGGTGCTGCTCGGCGGGGAGCTGTCGCGGCTGGCCGTCGAGACCTGGGGCCTGCCGGAGGACATGCTGCGGCCCGTGGCCGTCGCCGCGGTCAAGGGAGCGCTCGAGAAGCACACGCCGGAGATCGTCAACTATGTCAACGCGCTCTTCGTCGCGAAGGATCGGGGGCTCGCGGTCTCCGAAACGCGGCACGAGGAGCCCGGCACCTACGCCCGCTCCCTGCGCGTCACGCTCTCGGGCACGGCCACGACGGCGAGCGCAAGCGCGACGCTTTTCACCGGCAGCGACGCCCGCGTCGTCGAGGTCGACGGGCTGCCGCTCGAGTTCCGGCCCGAGGGCACGATCGTCTTTCTGCGCAACCGGGACGTGCCCGGCGTCGTGGGCAGCGTCGGGACCATCCTCGGCACAGCGGGTGTGAACATCGCCGACTTCTCCCTCGCGCGCGGGGCCGGCGCCCGCGCGGCGGCCGTCATCGCGGTCGATTCCGCGCCCTCGCAGGCCGCTCTGGCGCAGTTGCGTGCGGCCCCGGCGGTGGAAGAGGTGCGGGTGGTGACCTGGTGACGCGTACGCGCGTCGCCGTTCTCTACGGGGGCCGGTCGGTCGAGCGGGAGGTGTCGCGGATCTCGGCGCGAACGATCGTGTCGGCGCTGGATCCGTCCCGGTACGAAGTGATCCCGCTCGCGGTCGGCGAGGATGGGCGGTTTCTCGCGCCCGAGGAGTCGACGAAGCTGCTCGCCTCGGGAGTCGTGCCCGAGCGGTTTCGGCACGCCGGTGGCGCAGGCGAGGCGCTGGTCCCGGCCGAGATCGCTCCAGGACGGATCGACGTCGTGTTTCCGATCATCCACGGAACGACGGGCGAGGACGGGACGCTCCAGGGTTTTCTCGAAACCCTCGGAGTGCCGTACGTCGGAGCCGGCGTCACCGCATCCGCGGTCGGAATGGACAAAGCGGTCTTCAAGGCCGTCCTGCGCGACGCGGGGCTGCCGACGCCGCGCGCCGTCGTGCTGCGCAGCGCCGCGGAGGCGTCGCTCGCGGTCGCTCTGCCGCTGCCGGTCTTCGTCAAGCCGTCGAACGGCGGTTCGTCTGTGGGCGTGACGAAGGTGAAGCGGGCTGCGGACCTTGCGCCGGCGGTGGCTCTCGCCCTGCGCTACGACGAACGGGTTCTGGTCGAGGAGGGGATCGACGCGCGCGAGCTCGAGTGCGCGGTCCTCGGTAACGAGGAGCCTCGCGCTTCCATCCCGGGCGAGATCGTCCCGGGGCACGAGTTCTACGACTACGACGACAAGTACCGCGACGATAAGGCGAAGCTCCTGATCCCGGCTCCCGTC
>JANMBR010000352.1:0-20050 GCA_031360505.1 Acidobacteriota bacterium | reverse complement strand
GCGACGGGGACGATGGAGTTCGTGCGCAGGCCGACGCTCTGCGCGGAGATCATGGCCGGCAGCGCTGCAGCGTTCGACCAAGCGCTCGACGCCCTCGGCGCGGCGTTTCCGGGCGACCGGGTCGCGGGCAAGATTCTCTCGGAAGGGAAATGACGCTCGACGAGCACCTCGCCGGACAGATGACCGCGCTGCGGCAGGCCGGCACCTACAAGGAAGAGCTCGTCCTCGAGACGCCGCAGGGGCCGCGCGTGAAGGTCAACGGCCGCGAGGTCGTGATGCTGACCTCGAACAACTACCTCGGCTTCGCGAACCACCCGCGTGTGCGCGAAGCGCAGAAGAAGGCGGTGGACCGCTGGGGTGCCGGATTGGGTTCCGTGCGCTTCATCTGCGGAACGCAGCAGCTCCACAAGGACCTCGAAGCCGAGATCGCCTCCTTCTTCGGCTGCGACGACGCGATCCTCTATATGACCTGCTGGGCGGCGAACGAGGGGCTCTTCTCGACGATCCTGGACGAGCCGGACGGCCTGTACTCGGACGAGCTCAACCATGCCTCGATCATCGATGGCGTACGGCTCTGCAAGGCAAAGCGGTTCCGGGCGCCGCACGGGGACCTCGCAGCGCTCGACCGGATGCTCGGCGAGGACAAAGCCTCGCGGTTTCGGCTCTACATCACAGACGGCGTCTTCTCGATGGAGGGTGAGGAAGCGGACCTGCGCGAGTGCGTCCGTGTCTGTGAGAAGAACGACACCGTGCTCGCGGTGGACGACTCCCACGCGACGGGAGTCCTCGGGAAGACGGGACGCGGGACGGCGGAGGAGCAGGGCGTCTTCGGAAAGATCCCGGTGACGACCGGAACGCTCGGCAAAGCGATGGGCTCGGCCGCGGGCGGCTTCGTGGCGGGGCCGAAGGCGATCGTCGAGACGCTCCGGCAGCGCAGCCGCACCTACATCTTCTCCAACTCGCTGCCGCCCGCGGTCGCCGCGGGAGCGCTCGAGTCGTTCCGCCTCCTGAGAGAGGACCCCGCCCCCGTCGCGAAGCTGCGCGACAACGCCGCCTACTACCGCAAGGCGATCTCCGAGGCCGGCTTCACGATCCCGCACGGGACGCATCCGATCGTGCCGGTCATCGTCGGCGAGACGTCGAAGGCGCTCGCCATGGGCAAGGCCCTCCTCGAAGAGGGCGTCTACGTGTCCGGGTTCGGCTTCCCCGTCGTGCCGCAGGGCCAGGCGCGCCTGCGCTGCCAGGTTTCCGCGGCGCACGAGCGCGCCGACCTCGACAAGGCGGTGGATGCGTTCAAGAAGGTGGGGAAACGGTTCGGCGTCATCTGACGCCCCCCTCACCCTCGCCCCCCGCTGTGGGGAGAGGGAAATCGTGGGTTCCCTCTCCCGGCGAAAGAGGGGCAGGGTGAGGGACTCCTAGGCTTCCAATTTCTTCCTGGCGTTACTCACCAGCAGCCAGCACAGGAACGCGAAGACCGCGAGGCCGAAGATGTCTCCGCTCACACCATTCTTGAAGCCGGGGAAGAACTTCGAGCCGAGGTCCAGCTTGTCGATGAGCGTCGGGTTCTCCATGTGGAGCAACGAATCCCCGACGAATGCGACAAGTGCAATGAGCACGCCCCCGAGCGAACCTCCGGCCACGAGGCCCGTCGAGTAGAGCATCCCGGAGGACAGCTCACTCTCCTCCCCCGTGCGGTGCGTCATCTTGTCGGCGAGGGCCTTCATCATGCCGCCGATCCAGATCGGGAACGTCGTCGAGAGCGGCAGGTACGCGCCGACGGCCCAGGAGAGCGCGTGCGCGCCCGCCATCTGCGCCATGAACGCCAGGGCGACGCCGACGAGAACGGGCGCCCAGGGCAGATTGTTCGCGAGCAGGCCCTTGATGATGGTCGCCATGAGGGTCGCCTGCGGCGCCGCGAGCTTCGGTCCGCCGATGCCGTGAGCCTCGCCCATCGCGTAGGTCTTGTCGAGCAGGAAGAGGGTGCCGCCGATGACGATGGTCGAGGTCAGCACGCCGATGATGAAACCGATCTGCTGGCGACGCGGGGTCGCGCCGACGAGGTACCCGGTCTTCAGGTCCTGCGAGGTGGCCCCGGCATTGGCCGCGGCGACGCAGACGATCGCGCCGATGACGAGGGCCACCGACTGGTACACGTCGCCCGTGCGCCCGAGCGCGACGAAGACCACGCAGGTCGCCATGATGGTCGCGATCGTCATGCCCGAGATCGGGTTGGACGAGGTGCCGATGATGCCGACGATCCGAGAGGAAACCGTGACGAAGAAGAAGCCGAAGACGACGACGAGCAGGCCCATCATCAGCGAACCCGGGAAGGGGCCGTGCGGAAAGCCCGGCAGGACCGTGATGATGAGGGCGAGGACGAGCGAGCCGAACACGACGAGGCCCATGCCGAGATCGCGCTCGGTGCGCACGGTGCTCTTCTCCGCGCGCCCCTTGCCAAACGATTTCACCGACTCGCGAAACGCCGAGACGATCGTCGGGAGCGTCTTGATGAGCGTCATCACGCCCGCGCAGGCCACGGCCCCGGCGCCGATGTAGCGCACGTAGGCGCGGTAGATCCACTCGGCATGGGAATGGCTCGCCATCCAGGCGTCGCTGAAGCCGAGGTTCTTCAGGTCCTGAACGAGGCGCCCCTCGGCCACGAAGATCGAGATGAGGGGGATCAGCGCGAGCCACGACAGCACGCCGCCCGACGCGAGCTCGCCCGCGATGCGCGGTCCGATGATGTAGCCGAGGCCCAGGTATTCGGGCGTCACGTCGCAGGAGAGCGTGGCGTCGGGGATCTTGCCGTCCTTGCCCGTGCGGAACCACGTCGCAGTCTCGCGCCAGAGCCCGAGGATGCCGTATAGGAACTTGTAGAGCATGGCCACGCCGACGCCCTTGAAGACCATGCGCGCCAGGTTGCCGCCCTTCTCGCCCGCAATCAGGACGTCGGCGCAGGCCACGCCCTCCGGGTACTTCAGGTTGCCGTGTTCCTTGACGATGAGCGCCCGGCGCAGTGGAATCATGAAGAGGACGCCGAGTGTGCCGCCGACCGCCGAGAGGACGAAAATGGTGACGTACTTGAAGTACATCTCCCCGTCGGCCAGGAACAGCAGGGCTGGCATGGTGAACACGACGCCGGCCGCGACCGATTCGCCCGCGGAACCGATCGTCTGGACCATGTTGTTCTCGAGGATCGTGGAGTTGCCGAACCGTTTGAAGACGGCGATCGAGAGGACCGCGATCGGCACCGAGGCCGAGACCGTCAGGCCCGCGCGCAGCGCCAGGTACACCGTTGCCGCGCCGAAGAGGACCCCGAAAAAGATGCCAAGCAGAACGGCCTTGAGCGTGAACTCGGGGATGTCCTGATCCGGAGAGATGTACGGACGGAACTCCGAACCGGGCGAGCCTTCGTGCGCCATGCGACCTCCGCTGTTTGCGTCGAGTTTTGCTGGCCGGGGATTATATGCGCGGGCCCCCGCGCGGGCGCTGACCGGATGCTATGATTTTTTGCAGAAACGATGCTCCAACGGCCCGTGCTGATTCTGATCCTGCTGGTGTCCGCGCCCTGCGTCGGCGCGGCAACCCTCGCGGGCAAGGTCACCCTGGCGGCCGGCAGCAAGGACCGGGCCGACGCCTCCAACTCCGTCGTCTGGATCGAGGGCGCCCGCGCGGCCGGCGGCGCCGCGAAGGGCGAGATGCGCAGCTCCTCGAAGCGGTTCGAGCCGCGCGTCGTCGCGGTCTCGAAGAGCGCGACCGTGGAATTTCCCAACGCCGACCCGATCTACCACAATGTCTTCTCGGTCTCCGGCGCCAACCGCTTTGACCTCGGCCTCTACCGCAGCGGCTCCTCCAAGTCGAAGACGTTCGACGAGGCCGGCCTCGTGCGCGTCTACTGCAACATCCACCCGCAGATGGTCGGCTTCGTGATGGTCGTGGACTCCGACTTCGTCGCCGTCACGGGGCCGGACGGCGCGTTCCGGTTCGACAACGTGCCGGCCGGTCCGCACGTCGTCAGGGCGTGGAACGAAGGGGGCGCCGAGGTCTCGGTTCCCGTCACGGTCAAGGCCGGCGCGGACGCCCCGCTCGCGATCCGCATCGACGTCTCGGGCTTCCAGGCCGAGCCGCACAAGAACAAGTACGGCAAGGACTACGCTCCGAACGCCGGCGCGTCGACCGATGAGCGTTACTGAAACGCCCTCGGCCGCGGGTGTCACCTCGGGCGAGCTGCGGCTCAGGGGCCTGAAGCTCCCGCCTCCCGAGCCGCCGAAACTCTCGCTCACGATCAAGGTCTTCCTCATGGCGGCGCTGCTGATCCTCATCGCCGTCGGCGGAGCGGTCGCGGTCTCGGCCTTTCGGTCGAGCGCCGTGGCGGATGCGAAGATCGCCGAGGACTTGAAGAAGTCGGGCCCCGCGTGGGAGTCGTTCGCGCAAAACCGCTACGCGGAGCTCCAGCGCTCGCTCGCCGTCGTCGTCAACAACGCCGGGACCATTTCCCTCATGTCGACGCTCGTTCCCGAGACCGGCAAGCCGGATCCCGCGACCGTCTTCGACACCCTGAAGCGGGAACAAGCTTCGAGTGCGCGGGCGGACTTCCTGATCGCCGTCGACCCGACCGGCATGGCGATCGCGCGGACGGACCGTCCCCTGCCCTACTCGGCGAACCTCTCCGCCGTACCGACGATCGCCGGGGCGCTGCAGGGCGAGCCGACGGAAGGAATCTGGCTCTCGGGCGGCAAGCTCTACAACGTCGTCGCTGCGCCCGTGCTCGAGGGCGGCGCGCGGCTCGTCGGCGTGATCGCGGCCGCCTTCCAGATCAACGACGAGGTGGCGAGCAATCTCGAGCAGCTCCTGAACACGCAGGTCGTCTTCCTGGCCGACGCCGCACAACCCTCGGAGCCCGCGAAGGCCGCGCTCGCTGCCTCGACGATGGGGCCCCTCGGCAGCGCCGCTCTGGCGGCCATCGCGCGGCGCGACGACCTCGTCCAGGCCGTCCTGCGCCAGGGAAAGGCGATCGGGCCCCTGCCGCTCGAGGTCGGCGGCGAGACGTTCGTCGCCTACGTCCTGCCGATCCGCTCCTCCTCCGACCAGCTCGTGGGCGCGGCCGTTGCCCTGAGGAGCCGGGAACGGGAGCTCGCGCCCTTCCGCCAGATCCAGAACACCCAGATCCTCGTGGGTCTGGCCGCGCTGGCCGTTGCGTTCATCCTGTCCTTCTTCCTCGCACGCCGCATCACGGGCCCGGTCGGCCGCCTGGTCGCGGCGACCGAGCAGGTCCGCGTGGGCAACCTCGACGCGCCCGACCTGCCGGTCGAGTCGAAGGACGAGATCGGCATCCTCGCCCGCTCCTTCCGGGCCATGCTCGAGGAGCTGAGGGAAAAAGCGGCCCTGGAGCAGTACGTCGCGTCGTTGAACCTCAAAATGGGGACCGAGGCGGAGACGGTCGCGATGCGCGCGACGACGGCGACGGCGCTCGGCGGCGGCGAGCCGCGGATGGGCGAAGTATTCGCGGGCCGGTACGAGATCCAGGGCGTGCTCGGCCGCGGCGGCATGGGCGTCGTCTACCGCGCCCACGATCGCGACCTCGACGACGCCGTGGCGATCAAGACGCTGCGGGGCGAAGCGCTCTCGGCCGACCCGACTCTGCTCGACCGGTTCAAGCAGGAAATCCGACTCGCACGCCGCATCACGCACCCCAACATCCTGCGTACCCACGACCTCGGCGAGACCGGAGGGCTGCGCTATCTCTCGATGGAGTTCGTCAAGGGGCTGACCCTGAAGCAGCTCGTCGACGCCGGCGACATCCTGCCCACACCCGTCGGACTGCGCATCGCCAAGCAGATCTGCGCGGGCCTCGCGGCGGCGCACGAGGTCGGCGTGATCCACCGGGACATCAAGCCCCAGAACATCATCATCGAAGCCACCGGCGGCTTGAAGATCATGGACTTCGGCATCGCGCGCCTGAAGGAAGAACGCGGGATGACGGCGGAAGGCACGGTCGTCGGGACGCCGGACTACATGTCGCCCGAGCAGGCGCGGGGCGTCGCGCTCGACTTCCGCTCCGATATCTACTCGACCGGCGTCGTCCTCTACGAGGTCTTCACCGGCACGCTTCCGTTCGAGGGCGACACGCCGCTCGCGGTCGTGCTCAAGCACATCCAGGAGAACCCGCCCTCGCCGCAGGCGCGCAACCCGAAGGTGGATCCGAAGATCTCGCAGATCATCCTGAAGTGCATGCAGAAGAACCCGAAGGACCGCTACCAGAGCGTCAACGAGCTGTACGAGGCGTTGACGCGGGTGACGGCGTAAGGATGGGCTGGGGGGAGCCGGAAGGAGTCGGGAGGAGTCGGCAAGCGCGGCTCGCCGTGCGGATCATCCTCGCGATCGTCCTCGTGCTCTGCGCCACCGCGGCGGCCCGAGCGCAGGAAGAACCACGGTACTTCGAGGAACCGGCGGCCAAGCCGCACTTTACGTTTCAGTGGGATTTCCTCGCGCGATACGACAGCATCAGCCACCTGCGCTACTACGAGAACGTCAGCCGCGGGCGCTTCGAGTTCCGGCCGCAGGTGGCCTTCGCGACGTCGGAGAAGTTCCAGCTCGGCGTGCGCGGCGTCTTCAACTACGGCACCGAGCAGAACTACGACAACGCGCTGTACGAAGACAACTACGTCTCACGGGGCGCCTACGTCGACCGCTATTTCCTCCTCTGGACCCCGGGCGCGTGGACGATCCAGGCGGGAGCCTTCGCGCTGCCGGTCGCGGCGAGTGAGATGCTCTGGGACAAATACGACATCCAGACGCCCGGCGGCGCGGTTTCGTACGTGGACCGCCTCGGCCCGACCTCGACCCTCACCTTCACGGCCGGAGGCTTCTACAGCCCGCAGCGCTACCGGGACGAGTCGATCCTGGGCGTCGGGCAGGTGGTCTGGAACTCGGGAGAGCAGAGCCGCTTCGCGATCCAGGCCTCGGCCTCCTTCTGGAACATGGACATGCGCAACGTGGACGTGCAGTACTACCGGGAAAACCGCGTCGTCTTCCAGGACGGGCATCTGGCCTACCAATCGAAGTTCCAGCTCGTCGATCTGCTCGTCAAGCTCCAGTTCCCCGTCGCGCAGCTGCCGGTGACGTTGAGCCTCGACTTCATTCACAACTTCGGCGCTCCGGAAAAGATCGCGAACGCCTGCGAAGCGGGCGTCACGGTCGGCACCGTCGGCACGCCGCGGACATGGCGGGCGTTTTTCGCCTACCAGTACATCGGGCGTGACGCCCTCGTCGGCGCGTACAACACGGACGACTGGTGGTGGCACACCTGGGCCGAGGGCTACCGCTTCGGCGTCTCCTACACGATCTTTCCGATGATCTACGTCCAGCCCGCCGTCGTGTTCCAGCGCCGCCTGGACTACGACTATTGGATCAACCGGGTGACCGTCGACCTGGTGAAGATGTTCTGACCGATTTCCTCCCCCGGCTCGTATAGACTCGGTTAAGTCCATGAGCAAAAGCGTGATCGCCTGCGTGGAGGACCTCTTCTTCCGTTCGAAGATCGAGGCCACTGCCCGCCACTTGAACGTGCCGGTCCTCTTCGTCGCTCCAAAGGACCTCGCCAAGGCGTGCGGAGACAAGAACGCCGCCGCGGTCCTGCTCGAGCTCTCCTCGGACGGCGACGCCCTCGCCTCGGTTCGGCAGCTGCGCCAGGGACGGGTCGCCGCGGCGATGCCGGTGATCGGGTTTCTGTCCCACGTCGACAAGGAGCTCGCCCGGCAGGCCGAGGCCGCGGGCGTCTCGCAGGTCATGCCGCGCAGCCAGTTCTCGGAGACCCTGCCCGACCTCCTCATGGACCTCGTCGCGCCCGGCACCAAGCGCGAGATGCAGGAAGAGCCGGAACTGCCGGACGAGTAGCTCCCGCCTCCTGCGTGCGCCTTCGGGCGCACAATAGTACCGATGCGCTCCCCCGCCCGCGTCCTGTCCGAACGGTTTGTCCGGCTCCTCACGCAGCGCCGGCGCCGGTACCAGCGCTTCGTCTACAACGAGCCCGAAAAGCTCAAGGCCACGATCCAGCCGTGTGACGTTCTCCTCGTGGACGGGGACCAGCGCGTCTCGCAGGCGATCAAATACCTGACGATGTCTTCCTGGTCGCACAGTGCGCTCTACGTGGGCGACGCCCTGCTCGGACGCGACGCGGCGATGCGCGCCGACGTCCAGAAGCGGTTCGGTCGCGAAGCGAAGCACCTCGTCGTCGAGGCGCTCGTCGACAAGGGCGTCGTCGTATCGCCGCTCGTGAAGTACATCGACCTGAACATCCGAATCTGCCGGCCGGCCGGACTCACGGCCTCCGACCGGGCGACCGTACTCGAACACGTCATCGCGCGGATCGGCCTCCAGTACGACCGGCGCAACTTCTGGGACCTCACGCGGTATCTCCTGCCCTTCCAGATGATCCCGCCGGGGCTGCGCGAAGACGCGCTCCACTTCGGCAGCGGCCGCGACACGGAGACGATCTGCTCGTCGCTGCTCGCCGAGGCGTTCGGCCGCGTCCGGTTCCCGATCCTCCCCGTGCAGATCCGCCGCAAGCCCGGCACCCTCCGCGAGCGCCTGCGCCAGCAGATCCTGGGGCGGCCGACGCGGAGGGCCAGGAGCGGCTTGCTGCGCGCACGGCACCCGACCCTGTGCGTGCCTCGAGACTTCGACCTGTCGCCCTACTTCGAGATCGTCAAGTTCAACGCGCGGGAAGGGGCCTCGTTCGACTACCGGCGGCTCGAGTGGGAGGAGCCGCTTCCTCGGATCAGGAACTGATGGAGCGCCCACCCGAGAGAATCCCGTTGACCGCCTCGACTCGCTTCTCGAGGACCCGCCGCAGCTTGGGGACCTCCGCGTCGCCCGCGGCAAACCGCACGCTATCCCCCTGGAACTCGAACCGGAGCACCGCGTCGCGGTCCTCGGCAACGAGGCCGAGCATGCCGGCCCGGTACGCGCGCATCCACTCGGGCGAGGGCTCCCCGTCCAGACGGATGCGGAAATACGTCTTGCCGTCGGCCGAGGGCCCCTCGCGAAACGGCTGATCGGGCGACAACCACACCCGGTGCGTGGCCGGAGCCTCGCCCGGGCGGCGGCGCATGGGGCGACGGTGCTGGGGGCGTCTCATCGGAGGCGGGATTCTGTCATGTTTCGGCCGGGCGCCAACAGGCTATTTCGCCGCCCCGAACGTCCCCGCGCTCGCCACGGTGAACGCCTCCGGGCGGACGCGACGCGCGAAGGCGGCGTTGGCCTGCTCACGGGTGACGGCCGAAACCTTGCCCGGAAACTCGTCGAGGTAGGAAACGCCGAAGCCGTAGTAGATCGCGGCGTCGAGCGCCGAGGCGATGCCGGCGTTGGAGCCGAGGTCCACTTTGAAGCGCCCGATGCGGGAGCTCTTCTCCTCGGCGAGTTCCTTGTCGGTCATCCCACCGGCGACGAAGGACCGCACCTCGTCGAGCGTGGAGGCCAGCGCGGCGCCCCGCATCTCGGGCTTGACCGTGACGCTGACGGTGAAGGGGCCCGCGATGTGCGTGGCGGAGAAACCCGAGTGGATCCCGTAGGTGAGCCCCTCCGTGTCGCGGACCCGCACCCCGAGGCGCGAGGTCAGCGAGGACTGGCCGAGCGCGGAGTTGGCCAGCGAGCAGGCCAGGAAGTCCGGGTCGGTGCGCGTCAGGTCCGCGGGCAGCGCCAGGACGACGTCGGCGCTCGCCTTGTCGGGCACCTCGACGGTCTCCGAGAACGGGACGGGTGCGGGGACCCCGGGTAGAGCCAGCGAAGGCATCGGCCCCGCCGTCCAGGACTCCAGGGCCGCCCCGAGCCGATCGAGGACCCGCTCGGCATCCACGTCGCCGACGAGCACGAGCGCGAGCGTCGCCGCTCCGTAGCGTTCGCGGTAGAAGGCCTCGAGGTTCGCGCGATCGAGCGCCTCGACCTTCGCGATCCGCTCCTCGCCCGTGTGGCGGTAGAGCGGGTGGTCCGCGGGATAGATGCGGCGCATGGCCGCCTCGTAGGCCCGGATCGAAGTCTGCTCCTGCTGCTGGCGAATCGCGCCCACGAGGCGTTTCTTTTCCTTGTCGAGCTCTTCGGCGGGAAAGACCGGCGCGCGGAGCACCTCGACCATCGCGTCGAGGAGCAGGTCGGCGTCGCGCGACAGGGCGCTGCCGCCGATGTCCACGCCCACCGGATCCGAGGCGTCCGAGGAGAAAAAGAGGCTCGCGGCGCGGCCCTCGAGGTCTTCGGCGAGCTGGAGCTTGGTGCGGCGCTGTGTGCCCTTCATCAGCTCGCCCGCGGTGATCGACGCGATCAGCCTGCGGTCCGGCGGCGCATACAGCCGCCCGGCCCGGAACGAGCCCGACAGCGCGAGCGTCGGGTTGAAGCGATTCTCGACGACGAAAAGGCGGGTGCCGTTGCCGAGCATCCGGGTGCGCACGGCCTCGGCGAAGGGGCGCCGCGCCGGCGCGCTCACGAGGTTTCCTCGTCGTTGTTGCCGGGGCCGCCCGCGCTTGCCCCCGGCTTCGGCAGGTACAGGCCGACCGTCAGGGCGTCGTCGTGGAGATACTCGAGCACCACGCGCTGCACGTCGGCGGGCGTGACGCCATGGATCGCCTTCGGGTAGTCCGCGTACCACTCCCAGTCGGCCACGGCGATCGCCTCCGAGAGCGAGGCCGCGATCTGATCGGTCGAGTCGCGGTCGAAGACGACTTCGGCCTCGATCTGCGTGCGCGCCTTTTCGCACTCGGCCTCGGTCACCGACTCGGCGGCCACGCGCGCGATCTCCTGCCGGATGACGGCCTCGATCTCGGACGGCTCGACGCCCGGCCGCACGGGGGCGAAGACGGAGAAGAGCGCGGGGTCCCGAAGTTGCCAGGGCACGACGGTCACCGAGAGGGCGAGGCTCTTCTCGACGAGGGCCTGGTGGAGTCGCGCGGTGATGCCGCCGCCGAGGATGTTCCCGAGCACGGCCAACGCCGGCGTGTCGGCGTGCCGCGCCTCGACCGTGCGCCACGAAAGGCCGCACCAGGCGACCTGGCCCGCACGGCGGACGGTGAAGCGCCGCTCGCCTTCCTGCGCCGGCTCGACCGTGTGGACCTGCGGGATCGGGTGCGGCGACGGCGGGATCGGGCCGAAGTGCCGCTCGATCGCGTCGAGCGCTTGCGCCTCCTCGAAGTCCCCGATCAACATCGCGGTCGCGTTGTTCGGGTGGTAGAACGTGTCGTAGAACTCCTTCAGCCGCGACGTCGCGACGCCTTCGATGTCGCTGCGCCAGCCGATCGTCGGATGGTGGTACGGGTGCTCGCGGAAGGCCGTCGCGAACGTCTGCTTGTAGAGGACCTGGAAGGGAGAGTTCTCGCCGCGCTCGAACTCGTTGCGCACGACCGTCATCTCCGGAACGCGGTCCTCGTCGCGCAACAGCGCCCGCCGCATGCGGGAGGACTCGATCGAGAGCGCCGTCTCGAGCTGGTCGGAGGGGATCGTCTCGTAGTAGTTCGTGCGGTCGAACCAGGTCGTCGCGTTGAAACGCGCGCCGATCGCCTCGAGGACCGCGGCCACCGCCGTGCCTTTCGCGCGGTCGAACTCCGGCGTCCCCTTGAACATCAGGTGCTCGAGCAGGTGCGTCGAGCCGGTGTAGCCCACGGCCTCGTTGCGGCTGCCGACGTGGTACACGACGGCGAACGTCGCGACGGGTGCGACGCGGTTGCCGAGCAGCAGGACGCGCAGACCGTTGGAAGTGAGGCGGAACTCGCGGAACCCGGCTTTCTCCTTGAGGAGCTCGAATGCGCCGGCCGACACCCTACCTTCCGCCCGCAATGTCCTCGGCGCCGTCGACACCGATCACGTTGCCGCTGACCCAGGCGCCGCCTTCGCCGCAGAGGGCCACCAGCGCATGCGCGACGTCCGAGGGCACCGTCAGGCGGCCCGCCGGGTGCATCGCGGAGATGCGCTCGATCATCCCCTCGTTGCCGGGGATCTTGCGCAGGGCCGGCGTATCCGTCACCCCGGCGCGCAGCGCGTTCACCGCGACGCGGTGCGGCGCGAGCTCCACGGCGAGCTGCCGGACGTACGACTCGAGCGCCGACTTGGCCGCCGACACGGCGCCGTACGCCGGCCACACGATGTGGTCGCCGGCCGAGGTCATCGCGAAGATGCGCCCGCCCGGAGAGAGCAGCTTCGAAAAGAAGAGGTCCTGCGTCCAGTACACGAGCGAGTTCGCCATGACATCGAGCGTCATCTCGATCTGGGGCTTGGCGATCGCGTTCTCGCGCGGTTCGGCAAAGAAGGGCTTGAGGGTCCCGAAAGCCAGCGAGTGCAGGAAGACCGACACGCGCGCCTCGGGGGGTTCTGCGCCGCAGGTTTTCAGGATCGCGGCCACCACCTCGGCCCGCTTCTCGTCGTCGGCGGCGTTGACGTTGAAGAACTCGGCGCGGCGCCCGGAGGCCCGGATCTCCTCGACGATCCGTTCGGCGTTGTGTTGCGTGCCCTTGCGGTCCAGGTGCACGCCGAAAATGTTCCAGCCCGCTTTCGCGAGCGCGAGCGAGCAGGCCTCTCCGAATCCGGAGGAGGCGCCCAGAACGAGGGCCCAGCGGGTGCGCGGTTCGACCGTCAAAGCGCCGCGAATCTTAGCACCGCCGAGGGTAGACTCCGAAAACGTCCATGGAAGCGGTCGCAGACAGAACGGGGGGAGAGCGGCTCCTCTGGGCGGCGCTGCTGCTGCTCGCGGCCGCCACCGTGCTCGAGCCCGCGGGCTCGAGCCTCGCCGAGCCCGACGAGACGCGCTACGCCGAGATCCCCCGCGAGATGCTCGCCGCCCACGACCTGCTCGTGCCGCGATTGAACGGTCTGCCCTACTTCGAAAAGCCGCCGCTGCTCTACTGGGCAAACGCGGCTTCGTTCCGGGCCTTCGGACAGACCCCCTGGGCGGCCCGCCTTCCCACCCGCCTCGCGGGCCTCGGCACCACGCTCTTGCTCGTGCTGGCCGCCGGGCGGCGCCGGCGCGAGGGCCTCGCGGCCGGCATCCTGCTTCTGGCGAGCCCGATCGGGTTTCTCATGGCGCGCACGAACCTGACCGACGGCCTGCTGACGTTCTTGTTCACGGCCACCCTGCTCGCGGGGCGCGCGGCCATCCGGCGGCGGGAGGCGGGCGGCGCGTGGCTCGCATTTGCGGCGGCAACCGGCGCTGCGGCCGCGGGCGCTTTTCTCACGAAGGGGCTGGTCGCGCTCGCGCTTCCGGGGGCGATCCTCTTCCTGTGGTGCCTGTCGACCGGAAGGCTGCGTCAGCTCGGCGCCCTCGTCGCTTCGCCGGCGACTCCCGTTTTTCTCGCGCTCGCCGCTCCGTGGTTTCTGCTCGTCGCACGGCGCCACCCGGGCTTCCTGCAGTTCTTCTTCGTCCACGAGCACTTCCAGCGCTTCGCGACCGGTGCGGCAAGGCGGCCCGGGCCGATCTACTACTTCGTGCCGGTGTTCGTCCTCGGATTCCTTCCGAGCCTCGCGTTCTTCTTCTCGGGCCTCACGCGCTGGCGCAAGTTTCGCCAGGAGGATGACGGCGCCTTTTTCTTCCTCCTGTGGTTTCTGACGGTCTTCGTGTTCTTCTCGATCTCGAAGAGCAAGCTGCCGCCCTACCTGTTCCCGGCCATGCCGGCCGCCGCGGCGCTCGCCGCGCGAGGGCTCGGCAGTGGACGGCGCATCTGGATCGTCCAGGCAGTCCTTGCCACCGCCCTCGCGGCGGCCCTCTTACTCCACCCCGTGACGCGGGCGGAGATGATGCGCCTCGATCTGGCCGCGATCGTGGCGCCCGCGCTCGCGATCCTCGTCGTCCTGTCGTGGGCGGCGGTCCTCTTCGCCGGCAACGCACGCTCGCTCGCGCTCGCGGCGGTCGCCGCCGGCTGGGCCGCGCTCCTCGGCGCCGCCGTCCTCGGCTGGCCGAAGCTGCCTCAGACGCGATTCAACGCGGAGCTGGCGGCCGCAGCGCGAAAAGCCGCCCCACCCGGGACGCCCCTCGTCGGCTACAAGGCGTATCTCAACGGCGTGTCCTGGGAGCTCAAAACGCCAATCGCCGTCGCCGACTACCGGGGCGAGCTCGAACCCGAGTTCGAGACGCGGCCGGAAGTTCGCGACGCCCTCTTCTGGCCAAAGGAACGTTTCTGGGAGCTCTGGCGAAGCGACCGCCCCGTCGTCGCGTTGGTCCGCATGAGGGACCTCGTGGAGGTGATGAAAGCAGCGCCGCCTGCGAGGGTCGTGAGGTGGGCAGGACGACACGCCATCGTGGCGAACTTTCCGGAAGGGCGCTGAGGGCGAGTCGGGAGTTAGGGGATGTACCCCTTGATCGTCCGCGCCGTCACCCCCGCCTTGCTCACCGCAACCGCCACAGCCCGGTATTCCCCATCCGGCTTCTGCGAGTCCGTGCGGAAGGCGAGGATGTACTGGGAGCGCAGCTCTTCTTCGATGCGCTTGGTGATCTCGCCGATCTTTGCGGCGTTCGAAACGTGGAAAACGTCCCCGCCGGACTCGCGTGAGATCTCGTTGACCGCCTTGCGGACCCCGAAGTCGAGGGCCGAGATACCGACGCCGATGAAGTAGATCGGCGCCCCGGCCGAGCGCGCGTAGCGCAGCAGCGTCGCATAGTCGACGTGCGAGTGGTTGTCCGCCCCATCCGTTACCACGATCAGCGCCTTGCGCCCCTGCAGCGTGCGGAACTGGTAGAGCCCGAGGACGATCGAGTCGTACAGGGACGTCGCGCCGCGCGCCGAGGTTTCCCGCGACGCGCGCTGCAGCGCCACCGTGTCGCCCGTCAGCTCCTGCACCATCCGAGGCTGCTCGCGGAACTCGATGATGAATCCCCGGTCCTTGTCGCGGATCATGCCGCGGAAAAGCTCGGCCGACGCATCGTGGACGAAGGGCATCGACTTCTCCATCGAGCCGGACCCGTCCACCACGAGGCCGATCGTCAGCGGCAGCTTCTCCGCCACTTCAAAGCCGGTCAGCGCCTGCGCGCGCCCGTCCTCCTGGATCGAGAAGTCCGTTTCGACGAGGCCCTTGACGAAGTGGTCGTCCTTGTCCATCGCGGAGACGTGGAGCTGCACGATGTCCACCCGGACGCTCTCGATGGTCGTGTTCGGCCCCTTGAGGAATCGGAGGTCGTTGGCCTCCTTGCCGTCCTCGGCGATGGCCGTCGCCCGGAGAAACTCCGCCTTCGAGTACTCGGTGAACGGGATCGTCACTTCATAGGGCCCGGCGGCCGTCCAGGTTTTCACCTTCTTGTTGCCGAGGTAAAGCTCCACCTGCTTGGCGACCCCGCCCCCGATCGACTGCACGGCCACCTTGACCTTGACGTTTCCGGCAACCGGGTCCGGCTGCGGCAGGATCTTGATCGCGAGGCGCGCCGAGCCCTGGTTGATCGCCCAGGCGTCCTCGTCGATGACCTTACCGTTCGAGTCGTAGCCGACGGCGCGGACCGTCTGCTTGCGCGGCACCTCGCCGAGGTCGATCTCGACCGAGTACGGCGGCTTGGTGCGCCGCACGACCAGCTTGTCCTCGAGGTAGAACTCGACCTTCGTGATCGGCGGCGACGCCTCGGCCTCGAGGCGCAGCAATCCGACGGGCGCCTCGCGGTCCGGCGGGAGAATCTTCAGCTTCGAGCCGCCGCCCGGACCGGCCGCCGCGCGCTCGGCTTCGTCCGCGATGACGATGGCCTCGGCCGCCGGCAGCGTCGAAGCCTCGGTGGGCGCCATATCCGGCGAGAACTGCGTGCCGACCTCGGGCACCAGGAGCTCGATCGCGGCTTCGCCGATGTCGCGCCCGCCCGGAGCGACGAGGTTGAGCTTGAGCTTGTAGGTCCCCGGCTCGATGGAACGCAGGAATGCGTACTGGAAGGTTGTCCGCGTGCCAATCTCGCCCGACACCGGGTACTTGAAGGCCTGGACGACCTCATCGCCCCGGGAGAACGCGCCCAGCAGCTCGCCCGAGAAGCTCGTGAGCCCGCGCTTTCCGGCGGCCATCGAGAGCTCCGGGGCTCGCAGCCGCAAGCGGACGACCGTCTTCAGGCCCGCCATGCCGAGGTACTCGGCGGTCACGTAGAGCGGGAACTTTCCGGCGGGGGTCTGGAGGTCGGTTTCCCGAGTCTGCCCGAATCCGGACGACGACGCGCCGAACGACAGGGCGACAGCGAGCAAGGCGTTGACGGCTCTGGATTTCATACTGACGGAACGAACGGCGGGACGGTGGTGGGGAATTCCCGCTTGCCGCCTTTTGTCATCCTGAGCGAGGCGAAGGATCCCTTTCGAGTCTTGGTGCGGCTGCTAAAGAGATCCTTCGGGCCCAGCTGGGCCCTCAGGATGACAAGGCAAGGGCCGTTGCCAGTTCGAGAGACGCCCCCTCTCCATCCTCCAGCCCCGCAAAGAACTCGACGACCGCGGCGCGGAAGTCGGCCGGGGTCGCGAGCTCCGAGATGCGGACCCGCAGGGCCCTGCCGTGGGGCAGGCCGTTGGTGTACCAGCCGGTCATCGTGCGCAGCTTGTGGAGCGCTTCCTTGGGCTCGAAGGCCGTCTGCTCGATCGCCGAAAAGTGAGCGAGCATGAGGTCGCGCCGTTCGGCGAGCGTGGCCTCGCGCACTGGCCGCCCGGCAAGAAGGTCGGCGATCTGCCGGAAGATCCAGGGGTTCTTCATGGTCGCCCGCCCGATCATGACCGCGTCGCAGCCGGTCTCTGCGAAGAGACCCAGGGCGTCCTCGGGAGCGCTCACGTCGCCGTTGCCGACGACCGGGATCGAGAGGTGCCGCTTCAGCTCGGCGATGCGCTGCCGATCGGCCTGCCCGGTGTACATCTGCCGTGCCGTGCGAGCGTGCATCGCGACCGCGGCCACGCCCTCGTCCTCGCACATGCGTCCGAGGTCGAGGAAGTTCATGCGTCGGTCGTCGAGCCCCAGGCGGAACTTCACGGTCAGGGGCATCGTCAGCCGCTTCTTCACGGAGCGCACGATCTCGCGCGCCAGCGGCAGGTCCCCCATGAGCGCTGCGCCGGCGCAGCCCTTGAGGACCTTGTTCGCCGGACAGCCCATGTTGATGTCGCAGACGTCGGGCCCGAGCTCTTCGACGATGTCGGCCGCCGCGGACATGCGCTCCGGGTCCGAGCCGTAGATCTGGATCGAAAGCGGCCGCTCCTCGTCGGAAAAGAGCATTTTGCGCCGTTGTCGGGCGTTGCCCCGGGTGATCGCCTCCGACGAGATGAACTCCATCGTCACGAGGCCCACTCCCCCGATCCGCCGCAGCATCAGGCGGTACACGTGGTCCGTGATGCCCGCCATCGGGGCGAGCACGAGGGGGGGATCGATGCGCAGGGGGCCGAGATGGAGCATCGGACCCATGATCTTAACGTTTCCCGGTCCCGTTTTGAGGGGTGCGCCAAACCCCCGGGGCTTGGTAGGATTACCCTGGGATTCGATTTCGGGAGGTTCCAACATGTCCTCGACGGCCGCCGCGGCCCGGAGCGACGACTCGCTTTGGATCAACAACAAGCGTTTCGACCTGGTTTTCCTGACGCTGTCGGGCGCGCTCGTCTTCTTTCCCTACCTGTCGTACGGGCTGCTCCAGCGTGTCGGCGTGTCGGAGGCCACCTCCAGCCTCATCGTCGGCCTGTCGGTGACCCTGCTCGTCGGCGGGCCCCACATGTACACGACCTACCTGCGGACGGCGCTCGAGCCCCGGTTCCGGGCGCGGTACGGGGTGATCGCCTACCTGCCGCTCATCGTCATCCCGACGCTCGTGGTCCTCGGCGCCCTGTACGCGTTCATCCTGCTGCTGACGGGATTCTTTCTCTGGGCCTCGCTCCACGTCACGCACCAGGCCCAGTACATCTCGGAAACCTACCGTATGAGGACGGGCAAGCCCACCCGCGCTCTCGATCGCTGGCTCGACGGCGCGGTGATCCTGGGCTCCCTCTACATGATGGCCATGTACAAGTTCGTCGAAAACCGGTTCGCCCTCGGCGACGCCGTCCTGTTTTTCCCGGAGTTCTTGAAGCACCGCTGGGTGGCCGTGGCGTTCACGATCGGCTACGCTGCGTTCTTCATCTTCTACGTCGTGAAGACGTTCGGCGAGATCCGCCGCGGCGAGACGACCTGGCCGCGCCTGATCTTCATGACGATGACCGTCTGCATGGCCTTCATCGTGCCGCTCTTCGACAACCTCGACATGTCGTTCCAGGGGTTCAATACCTGGCACTCGCTCCAGTACATGGCGTTGACCTGGTTCATCCTCGGCCGTGAGGCCGACAACGGGCGGCTCGGCAGCGGCCTCGCCCGCGCCCTCGCCGGCAAAGAAAAGACGAAGAAGTTCTACTTCGCGATGGTGGGCGCGACCCTGTCGGCCGGCGTCATCTACCTCATCCTGTGGAAGGGACTGAATTTCCCGCAGGACAAGAGCTACTACGTGGTCGTGCTGTCCTTCCTGCTCGTCCACTACTTCTACGACCACATCCTCTTCCGCGACTTCGAGCCCCTGGAGCCCGTGCGCCGCAGAGAGCGGATCGCGGCGTAGTCGCCTATTTGAGCAGCTCCGGGTAGCTCTTGACCTCGGCGTAGCCCTTCGGCTTCTCGAAGAGGTCCGGATCCGCGCCGACGCGCACGTCGAGCAGCTCGGTCGTCGTGAAGGGCTGGTACTCGTCGCCCTGATCCTTCTTCGCGTGCGCGATCTTGACGACGAGGTCGCCGAGGTCGCGCGCGACCCAGATGGTGACGAGATCGCCCGAGGGCAGGCTCATCTGCCAGCGGTCGCACGGATGGAGCCCGTGGGCCGCGTCGCCGATGGGCTTGATCGTGCCGCCGAACCGGTCGGCGTAGGCACGGGGATCGAACTTCGGCTCCAGGGGATATCCGGGAACGATCTCGTCGGTGGGAGACCAGGTGGTTTCCAGAATCTTCTTCGTGGACGGCCGGATCTGCCAGACCTTCTTGAGATCCGGGCGCATGATCTTGATGAGCGGCGCGCCGTCCACCGGCGCCTCGACGCGCCGGGACTCGCCGCGCACGGCGACCTCGAACCGCTCGTCCTTCGAAAACGAGAGGAGCGCCCGGTATCCGTCGTTGACGACGGTCTTCAGCCCGCCGCCGCACGCGACGGCGAGGAGCAGTGCCCCGGCCAGGACACCTTGCCGCGCGGTCTTCACGAAGCGCTCGGAATCAGAATGAGCTTGTCCTGCGGGTTTCCCAGCGGCTCGCTGCCCGTCTCGGTCACGACGTAGTCCTCCTCGAGGCCGAATCCGACGCGGCCGCCCATCATCCACGGCAGCTCGACCTCGAGCGCCGGCTCGATCGTGAAGGTCTGGTCGCGCTCGATCACGTAGGCGCCGAGCTTGCCGTAGCGATCCGGCCACGCCGGCGCGAGCAGCGGCCCGAGGTCGTGCGTGTAGACGCCGATCGGGTGGCCCGTGGCGTGCTGGAACTCCTCGTATCCCGCGTCCGTGATGACCTTGCGAGCGGCGGTGTCCACGGCCGTGCCTGTCGCGCCCGGCTTCAACGCCGCCGCGGCCGCCCGGTTGGCGGCGCGGACCGTGTCGAAGGCCTTCTGAACCTCTTCCGGGGCTTCCGTCTCACCCGGGCGCAGCACGTAAGCGAGCCTCTGGATGTCGGTCTTGTACCCGTCCTCGTCCGCGCCGGCGTCGATCCGGACGATCGAGCCCGGCTGGATCGTCGCTCCCGAAGCCGCCGAGTGCCCGCGCGCGAGGCCGGCCATCACGTTCGGGTCCTGGTCGTCCTCCCACGAAGCAGTGAGCCCCATCTCCTTGCGCCGTTTGCGGATGAAGTCGGCGACGTCCTTCTCGGTGGTCTTTCCGGGCACGATCGCGGCCGGCGAGAGCGCCTCGGCAAGGATCGCCTCGGTCTTCTTTACGACGGCGCGCAGCTTTGCGATCTCGGCGGGCGTCTTGCGGCTGCGGTAGGAGACGAGCAACGCCTCGGCCGAAACGAGCCGCTTCGAGTAGTCCGCCCCGAGCGTGTCGCGCAGCCACTGCAGGTTGCCCGCCGTCATCCCGTCGGCAAGCGGCTCGTCCTT
>JANMBR010000346.1:0-17887 GCA_031360505.1 Acidobacteriota bacterium | reverse complement strand
TCCGCCCACGCCAGCGAGCTGGCGGCAATGGGGAAGGCGGCGCTGTCCGGGGCCTGCGCGGCATCGGGCAGCTCGTCCACCAGCTCCTCGACGGAGACCATCGCCGGCTCGCGCTGCTCCTTCCGATACTTGTTGACGAAGACCGAATACAGAATGGTAAACAGCCAGGCCTTGGCGTTGGTTCCCGGGCGGAAATTTCCAAAAGTCCGGTAAGCGCGCAGGTAGGCCTCCTGGACGAGGTCCCGGGCGTCTTCCGGCTTTCGCGTCAGCCGCAGGGCGAAGTTGTACACCCCCTGCATCAGGGGCAGGGCCGTCGCCTCGAACTCGGCTCGTCGATCCCGCGGTGTCTTGTCGCCCAAAGCGATTCAAGCCCTCCCGACCGAGGGCGAGTCTAGATCAAGCGGTTTTTCCGAAGGGACCGCGGCGCGGAACCTTTCGGGGGTCGCCCGGTGTTGATCACGACAGGCAAATGGACACGGCGCCCGAACGGACGCCAAACAGGAGGATTGTGATGAAGCAAGCGAAATCGAAACTGGTCGGAGGATTGATCGCGGGCGGTCTGCTCATGGCAGGGATCGGTTCCGCGCAGCCGCGTTTCGAGGTCACCGTGACCAACCTGACCCGCGGACAACAGTTCACTCCCATTCTCGTGGCCTCTCACAGGGAAGGCGTGAAGCTCTTCACCCTTGGCTCCCCTGCGAGCCCGGAGCTCGCGACCCTGGCCGAACAGGGCGACACGGCTCCACTCAGAGCGCTGTTGGAGGCCATGTCGGAAGTCAAAGACGTCGAGGTTTCGAGCGGCCTGCTCAATCCGGGTCAGTCCGTCACGATCACCGTTCAGACCGGCGGGGGTTTCGATCACTTGAGCGTCGGCGCGATGCTGATTCCGACCAACGACGGCTTCTTCGCCCTGAACGATGTCGAGGGGCCCAACGGGAACCGGAGCGACAGCCACCGGTCGCCGGCCTACGATTCAGGCAGCGAGGTGAATGACGAGCTGTGCGCCTCGATTCCCGGGCCGTTCTTCACCGAGTGCGGCGGACCTGGAGGCGGGGTGATGGTCGTCGGGGGCGAAGAGGGGTACGTGCACATCCATGCTGGCATCCACGGCATCGGAGATCTCACCGCGAGCCAGCGCGACTGGCGCAATCCGGTGGCCCTGATCAAGATCCGGCGCATCCGCGGATAGGCGTCCAGGAGAGGTTTCTGGCTCCAGGGTCCGCCTTGGGCGAGGCGGGGCCTGGAGCGTATTTGAACGGTCGGCCGCGAATGGGTGAAACTGATGGTAAATACCGGCATCCAACATGCGTGACGCGGGCCAGAGGTGTCTTCTGAACCGGAAAGGCAGCCAGCCATGAGCGCCCTCCCGTCGGGTCTTCCCGTTTACGACGACGTCGAAGAGCGCGAGCGGATTCTCAGAAAGACCTGGGACCGGCTGGACCCGAAGTTTCAGGTGCCGAACCAGCTGCTGGGGCGGCGCTGGACGATCGGCTGCGTGGCGCTCGAGATCACACAGCGGTGCAACCTGGATTGCACGCTCTGCTATCTCTCGGAGAGCGCCGAGTCGCTCAAGGACCTGCCCCTCGAGGTAATCTACCGGCGCATCGACCGGATCCGCGACACGTACGGCCCGGGCGTCGGCGTCCAGGTCACGGGGGGAGACCCCACGATGCGCCGCCGCGACGAGCTCGTCGCAATCGTCGGAAGGATCTCCGATCGGGGATTGCGGCCGTCGCTCCTGACCAACGGCATCCGGGCAACCCGCGACCTGCTCGAGGAGCTTGCCGAGGCCGGGCTTTTCGACGTCGCCTTCCACGTGGACACGACGCAGCGCCTGAAGAAGTACCCGACCGAGGAAGCGTTGAACGCCGTCCGCTCGGAGTACATCGAGCGGGCGCGGGGACTCAAGGTCGCGGTCGTGTTCAACACGAGCGTGCACGCCGGGAACCTCCACGAGATACCGATGCTCGTGCGGTACTTCCTCGCGAGGACGGACGTCGTCGGGATGGCCTCGTTCCAGGTGCAGGCCGCGACGGGGCGCGGGGAGTGGCGCGGCCGCGCGCCCGAGGTCACGCCGGACGCGATCGCAGAGCGCATCCGTGAAGGCGTCGGCCTGCCTCGCCTCGCGTGGGATACGTCGCTCGTCGGGCATCCGAGCTGCAACCGCGGCACGATGCTCTCGACGGTGGGCGACCGGACCGTCGACGTATTGACCGACCGATCCCTCTACGAGCGCTTCATCCAGGAGTTCCGCCACGTTCCGTTCGACCGGCGCGACGTCCCGCGAACGGCCCGCAGAGTCGTCGCCGCCGCGTTCCGCAACCCGTGGTGGCTCCTGCGCGGAGGCGCGTTCCTCGTCTCGAAGGTCTGGGCGGTGCGGCGCGAGCTCCTTCGCGGGGCGAAGCCCGGCAAGATCACCTTCTTCATCCACAACTTCATGGACGCCGCCAACCTCGACCCCGAGCGGATCCGCAATTGCTCGTTCATGGTCATGACGGAGGACGGGCCGGTGTCGATGTGCGAGCACAACGCCCGCCGGGACAGCTACCTTTTGAAGCCCGTTCAGCTCGACCGGCCCAAGCCGGCATACTTCGATCCGCAGACCGGAACGGTCGCGAATGCCTCCGGGTAGACACGAGGGGCAATCCTGTCGGCCGCCGCAGACGTAACATCGACAGGACGCGGATCTGACGACGGCGGCGCGAGAGCGCCAGGGGGGGCATGCATGCCGCATCTTTCGGAAAAGAGCATCGTTTACGCGCCCGCGGCGCATTCCTTCCGTGCGGGCGAGATCGACTACTTTCTCGACGAGGCGGCGCCCCACTGGATCGCGGTCGACGCGCGAGGAACCGAGATCCTGGGGGAACTCGACGGAAGGCCCTTCGGAGAGCTCGTCGCGCGGTACGCCACGCGCCGGGGCCTCGAAGCGGGCAAAGCCTGGCTGCACGTTCACGACTTCCTGCAGTCGGGGTTGCGCGCGGGATACCTGTCGCTCTCTCCCGTCCTGCGTCCGCCATACGAGGGCCGCCGCCACTACGCCACGCCGACGGCGCTTCGGGAGCTCTGGCTTCACACCAACAACTCCTGCAACCTCGCGTGCACGCATTGCCTCGTGAACTCGGCGCCCGGCGAGTCGCCGGGTCCGGCGGGAGCCGAGCTCGCGCGCGTCATCGAGGAGGCCGCCGCCCTCGGCGTCGAGCGCTTCTACATGACGGGGGGCGAGCCGTTCGTCCGGCCGGACATCGATGGGTTGATCCGGCTCGTGACCGAGACGCTCGGGCGCGAGCTCATCATCCTGACCAACGCCACGCTCTTCCGGGGCCCCCGCGGAAAAGAGCTGTCTTCGTTCTCCCGTGAGCGGCTGAAGTTCCAGGTGTCGGTGGACGGCGCCCGGGCCGAGACGAACGACCCCATCCGGGGGCGGGGGTCTTTCGAAGGCGCGCTCGACGGCGTTGGCCTGCTCACGGGGCTCGGATTCGACGTTTCGCTCACGACGGTCGTGACGCGGCAGAACCTGTGGGAGCTGCCCGAGCTGACGCGGATCGCGGCCGAGCGCGGGGCGCGTTCTCAGCACCTGATGTGGTCCCACATGCGAGGGCGCGCGCGCGCCGCCGACAACGGCTTCTTTCCTGAAATCGCAGACATCCTCATTGCGGTCGAGCGCGTGGCCGACGAGGCAGAGCGCGTCGGGATTTCGCTCGACAACCTTGAGGCGGTCCGCCGCCGCGTCAACGGCCCTCCGGGCGTCAAGTACGACCTCGGCAACGCGGGGTGGGACTCGCTGTGCGTCTACGAGGACGGAATGGTCTACCCGTCGGCCGCGCTCGCAAACTATCCGCCGCTCGCCTGCGGGCGGGTGACGGACAAATCGTTGTCCGCCATCTTCACGTCGAGCCCCGTGCTCGAGCGCTTTCGCGACGCGACGCTTGCCGGGCGCCCGCAGGCGCAGGCGGATCCCTTCCGGTTTCTGACGGGCGGGGGAGACCTCGAGCACGCATACCTCTTCTCGACCGCCGCCGACGGCGCGGACGGCGATTTGCTCGCGCCCGATCCGTACTACCCGATCTCGGTGGTCCTCGCGCGCCGCGCGATGCGGGAGACGGCCGAGGACAAACGGGCCGCGTGGAATCGCCGCAGCGGCTACGACGTCCCCGCGCTCTACCACGCGATGGGCGATGGCGCGATCGCGTGCGGCGTCGCCGACGGAGCGGCCGCGGAGATGCCGGTGCTGACGCTGCACTCCAACTGCGTCCTCTCCTTCGACGTCGACAAGCCGCGCGCGCTGGTGCGCGACTTCTACGGGAAGGCCGCCGAGGCGCCGCAGGCGGAGCTCTGCTGCCCGACGAAGTTCGACGAGGCGGAGATCGGCCACATTCCCAGAGCCGTCATCGATCGTTTCTACGGCTGCGGCTCTCCCGTCGGGATGACGGCGCTTTCGCCGGGGGAGACCTTTCTCGACCTCGGCTCGGGCGCCGGCATCGACGTATTCATCGCGGCGAAGAAAGTCGGCCCGACAGGGCGCGCGATCGGCGTGGACATGACCGACCCGATGCTCGCCGTCGCTCGCGAGAATCAGCCCATCGTCGCGGAGACGCTCGGCTACGACGCCGTCGAATTCCGCAAGGGATTTCTCGAAGCGATTCCTGCCGACGACCGCAGCGTCGACGCCGTGACGTCGAACTGCGTCGTGAACCTGTCGCCGGACAAGGGAAAGGTCTTCTCAGAAATCTGGCGGATCCTGAAGGACCACGGCCGCGTCGTCATCGCCGACATCGTCAGCGACGGCGAGGTCCCGCCGCACCTGAAAACCAACCCGGAGCTCTGGGGCGAATGCACGGTCGGCGCCCTGACGGCCGAGGGGTTTCTCGCGGCGCTCGAGCGGGCGGGTTTCTACGGCGTCGAAGTCCTGAGGAAGACCTACTGGAAGTCGATCGAAGGGCATCCGTTCTTCTCGATGACGGTGCGCGGCCGCAAGTTCGAGAAGACGGCCGGCTGCGTATTCCGCGGGCAGAAGGCGGTTTACCTCGGTCCCGGCAAGGCCTTCGTCGACGAAGAGGGCCACACGTTTCCGCGGGGCCTCGAGGTCGAGGTGTGCACGGACACGGCGGACAAGCTCTCGGGCGCGCCCTACGCCGGGTCATTCTGGGTCCGCGAGCCCGAGTCGGATGGAAAAGAGTCGATCGAGGCGGGCTCCTGCGACCCGACGACGGGCTGCTGCTAGGCCATGGGGACCTCCCTGAGTCTTGCGGCTGCCGGCGTCGTTGCTCTCGCGGCGGGCGTCGCGTTCGCCAACGGCACCAACGACATCTCCAAGGGGATCGCGACGCTCGTCGGCAGCGGCGTGTCGAACTTTCGGGCGGCCGTCATCTGGGGGACGGTCTGGACCGTCGTCGGGGGATTGCTCGCGGCCTTCGTCTCGCAGGGGCTCGTCGCGACGTTTTCGGGCAAGGGGTTCCTGGATCAGCCCATCACCGGGTTCGCCTTTCTCGCCTCGGTCGCCATCGGAGCCGCGGCATGGGTCCTCTTTGCCTCACGCACGGGCCTCCCGGTCTCAACGACGCACGCCATTGCGGGCGCCCTGGCGGGCGCGGCGATCGCGGCGCAGGGCGCAGGGGCGCTGCATTGGGCGACGTTTGCGAAGAAGATTGCGCTCCCGCTCGGCCTTTCGCCCCTCGTGTCGATCGGACTCATGTACGCGATCTCTCCGCTGCTCTCGCGGGCCGTCGCGCGCGCCGAGACCTATTGCGTCTGTCTCGAGCGGCGCGCCGGGCTGCCGACGCTCGCCCCGGGAGGGGCGCTGGCGCTCGGGACGGTCGGGGTTGCGCCGATGGCGGGCTCCGTCGAATCCTGCGCCGATGCGCCGGCGGTGACGGCGCGCGTGTCGGTGCTGGACGGCTTGCACTGGGTCTCGTCGGCGCTGACGAGTTTCGCCCGGGGCCTGAACGACACACCGAAAATCGTGGCGCTCGGCATCGCCGCGTCGGCCGCTCTGGCCATCGACGGGTCTTCGTTCTACTTGCTCGTCGCGCTCTTCATCGGGGCCGGAAGCCTCCTCGGAGGATTTCGCGTCACGGAGACGCTCGCCCGCAAGGTCACCCCGATGACGCCGGGCGAGGGGTTTGCGGCCAACCTGGTGACGACGCTCCTCGTCGGCCTCGCGTCGCTCTACGCGCTCCCGGTCTCAACGACGCAGGTTTCCTCGAGCGCCATCATCGGCATCGGCTTGCGGCGCGGCGGCCGTGGAGTTCATTGGGGCAAGGTGCGGGAGATGCTATTCGCGTGGGTCATCACGCTGCCGGCGGCGGCCCTAGCAGCTGGAGGCGCGTATGCGCTGTTCTCGCGCTGACGGGGACGGCGCGGCTCACGCGCCGCGCTGGCGGCGATACAGCCAGCCGGTGACTCTCCGGGCGAACGGCGTGAGGCGGCGCTTCTGCTGCTCGTCGGCGACCTTGCGCGCGATCTCCGACAGCGTCGGGTAGAGATGAACCGTCTGCGCGATCTTCGTCAGCCCGATCTCGTTCTGCATCGCGAGAACGAACTCCGGCAGCAGGTCTCCCGCGCGCTCGCCGACGATCGTCACGCCGAGGATGCGGTCCTTGCCTTTCGCCGTCAGGACGCGCGCAAACCCGGTCACGGCTCCGTCGAGCACGGCCCGGTCGACCTCCTCGAATCGGGCCGTGAATGCGTCGTAGCCCACTCCGAGCGCCTTCGCCTCGCGCTCGTTCAGGCCGGCGCGCGCGAGCTCGGGCGAGGTGTAGGTGCAGGTCGGGACGACCGTCGCCCACTTTGCCCGCGCCCACGGCAGCAGGATGTTGCGCACGATGGTCCGGGCCTGGTGGTCGGCGACGTGCGTGAAGCGGTACGGTCCCGCGACGTCTCCCGCGGCGTAGACGTGGGGCTGCGTCGTCTGGAGGTACTCGTTGACCGTGACCCCGCTTCCGGAGAACGCCACTCCGGCTTGCTCGAGCCCGAGCCCCTGCGTGTTCGGTGTGCGGCCGGCGGCGACGAGGAGGGCATCGCAGTCGAGGTCGCGCGCGTCGGAGCCCACGGTCAGCCGGATCGCGTTTCCGTTGGGCGCGGCCGTTCGGATCTCGCGTCCCGTCAGGATGGTGACGCCGTCCTTCTCGAGACGGCGGCGGACGAGGTCGGACGCATCGGCGTCCTCGCGCTCGAGGATCTGCTCCGGCTTCTGCACGATTGTCACGCGGACCCCGAGCTGCGCGAACACCTGGCCGAGCTCGCAAGCGATCGGGCCGCCGCCGGCGATGACGAGCCGCTCCGGCCGTGCCGCGAGCTCGTCGAAGATCGACTCGTTCGTGTAGTAGCGGATGCGATCGAGCCCCTCGATCGCCGGAATCGTCGGCCGGCTTCCGGAAGCGATCACGAAGTTCTGCGCTTTCAGGCTCGTGTCGCCGACTCGGACCTCATGGGCAGAGACGAACGCCGCGCGGCCCCGGAACACGTCGATGCCCAGGCCCTCGAATCGTTCCTCGGAGTCGCGGACCCCGACTTCTTCCCGGAGTCGGCGCATCCGCTCGAAGATCGCGTCGAATCGGAAGGCTGGCGTCTGCGGATCGAGCCCCCACTCCTGCGCGTGCCGGATCTTGTCGATGAGCCGCGCCGAGGCGATGAGGGCCTTGGATGGAACGCATCCCGAGTTCAGGCACTCTCCGCCCATCCGGTTCTGTTCGACGAGCGCCACGCGCCCGCCAAGGCCAGCCGTTCCGGCGGCCGTGACGAGGCCCGCCGTGCCGCCGCCGATCACGACGACGTTGTACGTACCTTCTCCCTTGCGGGCTCGGTCAGACGAGTCGGGCATGGTCGTGTGTCGTCAACACGGCAACGTGGTCGGAATTCCTGACATGGCGGACGCACGCATCCCGTCGATCTCGATGATCGTTCCCGTTCGCAACGAGGCGCTCGACGCCGTCGAAGCTCTGACCGATGTCGCGCGGCGAGGGTTCTGCGAGTTGATTGTCGTGGATTCGAGCGACTCGCCAGTTGCCGGGAGGCAAGAGGAGTCGTTGCGCGTGCGGCGGATCGCCGGCGCCGGGACGCGCGGCGCCTGCCTCGCGAATGCCGTTTCGCAGGCGCGTGGCGACGTCTTCTTCTTTCTGCACGCCGACTCGATGCCGCCGGCAAACTCGGTCGAGATCATTCGCGAGGCCCTCGCGTCGGGCGCCTCGTCCGGCGCCTTCTCGCTCGCGTACGCAGGCGCCGGCTGGCGGATGCGCTCTGTAGCGGCGTGGGCGAATCTGCGTTCCCGGTTTCTCAGGCTTCCTTTCGGAGATCAGGGACTCTTCTGTCTTCGAGAAGCCTACCAGTCGGCCGGCGGCTTTCGGGACATGGCGGTCTGCGAGGACGTGGACCTCGTTCGTAGGCTTCGCCGCGCGGGCCGTTTCGTCGTCCTGCCCGAGGTCGTGACGACCTCCGCGCGCCGCTACCGGGATCGCGGCGTCCTCCGGCAGGTGTTGCGCGTGTGGGCCGTTCTCGGCGGGTACTTCCTGGGCGTGTCGCCCGAGAGGCTCGGCCGCCTGTACTACGGGGGCACGGCCCCGCCCGTTGGGAGAACGGAGGATGAACGTGCGTTGGAGTAGGCGACTCGCGAGGCGGCTGCCCGCATTCGCGGTGCTGGCGCTTCTGGCCGGATGCGCGACCAATCTGCCGGCGCCGCGCGGGCCGTCTCAGGGCTCCGTCGTTGCGCAAGAGGCATGGGCGCGAGTGCTCTCGACGCGCGTCGACGACCGCGGCCGCATCGATTTCGCCGCGATCGCCGCGGCGCCCGAAGATCTGGAGTCCTATGTCGCGTACATCGGCTCGGTGAGCCCCGCATCGCGGCCCGATGTCTTCCCGACGCGCGAGTCGAGGCTCGCCTACTACCTGAACGCCTACAACGCGCTCGCGATGTACGGGATCGTCCAGTCGGGGATCCCGGAGTCGCTCGCGAAGATGAAGCTCCGGTTCTTCTACTGGAATCGCTTCGTCATGGGCGGCGAACGCATTTCGCTCTACAAGCTCGAGAACTCGATCGTACGGAAGATGGGGGAGCCGCGTATTCACTTCGCGCTCAACTGCATGGTCCGCGGCTGCCCGCGCCTGCCGAGGGAGCCGTTCGAAGCGTCAACGCTGGACGCGCAGCTCGAGCGGGCCGCAAAGCTCTTCCTCTCGGAGGACCGCAACGTGGATCTGCCCCCGGGCGCGAAGACCGTCCGTTTCAACGAGATCCTGCGCTTCTATACGAAGGACTTTCTCGCCGTTTCGCCGAGCCTGATCGACTACGCCAACCGATACCGGGCAGAGGCGATTCCCCTGGATTGGAAGGTGGAGTTCATTCCCTACGACTGGACCGTGAACAAGCAATGAAGCTGGCGCTGCGCATCTTCATCGGACTCGTGCTTCTCGCGACGGGCGTGGGCAAGCTCCTCGACGTTGCCGGGTTCGCGCGGGTGCTCGCTTCGTACGACGCGGTTCCTGGCTCTCTGCTCCCTGTCCTGGCGGTCGTCGTGCCCGTCGCGGAGCTCGCGCTGGCAGCGTGGCTTTTCTCCGGACGGCGTCTGGTTGGTGCTGCCGCGGCGTCGGCCGCAATGCACCTCGGCTACACGGTGTGGTCGGCCGCGGCAATCCTGCGCGGGGTGAAGCTCGCCAACTGCGGCTGCTTCGGCGTGTTCCTCGCCCGTCCGCTCGGCTGGAGTACGGTGGCCGAAGACCTCGTAATGACGGCGCTCTCCGTCGCTCTCGTGGCGCTCGCAAGGCGATGATGGCCCTCGCTCTTGCGCTCGCATTGGACACTCTCGTTCCGGCCGACCTGCGGTTCGAGCCGTGGTTCACCCACCGCAGCGTCGCGGTTTCGATCGCGCGCGTGCCGAAGGGGATCCCGTGGGTCCGCGGCCAGGCCGAGCTGCCGGTTTCGGCCAGGATCGTCTACGACGTCGTCACGAACTACGAGGGATTCGAGAAGTTCATGGCGCCGGCGGTCAAGCAAGTCCGCGTGCTCGGCAGGGGGCCGGACGGCGCGCGGCTGCACTTCGTCTGGCCGTACCCGTTCCCGTTCCGCAACCGGGACGCGGTCGTCCTGTACCGGACCGAGCCATCCGAAGACGGCGGGTTCCTCGTCACGTGGAAGGACGACGCGAAGCCGGGCGACCCCTCGGAGGGCGTGCGCATCGCGCGCGTCGCCGGCGAGACACGGATTGAGCCGCTCGGGCCGGATCGATGTCGTGTGACCTACACGTACCTGGGTGACGTCGGCGGCAACTTTCCAGCCGCGGCCGAGGAAAAGGCGTGGAAGGCGGAGCCGGTCGGTTACCTGCTCGCGATCCGGCGAAGCCTGGGGCTTCCGATTCCGCCGAAGGCCAATTGAATGACGTCAGGGCAACATGCGCAGGCGGGCCGATTGCGCAGGTGCGCGGACCGGGGCGGAGCCGTCCGGCCGCTTCCAGTCGGTGCCCCTGCGGAGAAATGGCATGACCAGCAGCCGGCCGAGCGTGACTTTGTCCGCAGCATCGAAAGCCGGAACCCCGATCGTGATCGCGTCCTGGGGGACGTCGAGGCGGACGGTGCCGTGCAGGTAGTCCCACGCCGAGAGGATGCTCGACCAGTTCGTGTCGGCCTCGTTGCGGTAGTCGGAGTGGTGGATGCCGTGCATGCGGGGTGTGACGATCAGGCGGCAGAGCAGGCGTTCGAGCCCGACCGGAAGGCGCGTGTTCGAGTGGTGGAAGAGGATCGAAGCGGAGAGGAGAATCTGGTACACCGAGACCGCGAGCGGATCGGCGCCGATGACGACGATCTGGAGGGCCCGATACCCGACCGAAAGCACCAGTTCGCCGAGGTGAAAACGAAGTCCCGTCGAGGCGTCCATGTCGCGGTCCACGTGGTGAACGCGATGAAACCGCCAGAAGAGGGGAACGCGGTGATTGATCCAGTGCCAGAACCACAGCGTGTAGTCGAGCAGGATCACGGCGGCCGCCGTCCGGGCCCACCCGCTCGCAGGGATCCAGTTCAGCAGCCCGACGCGCCCTTCCATCGTCCAGGCGGACACGGGCCGCACGATGGGGATCTGCAGCAGCTCGAAGGCGGCCAGGCCCGTCCCGGCCAGGGCGAGGTTGCGGCCCATGCGCTTCAACTTCGATTCGCGAGAGCGGCGCAGGGGAAATCTCCACTCCGACCACAGGAACACGGCGAATGCGCCGGTGACGACCGCCGCGGCAACCTGGGAGCTCACGCTGGCGGGCACGCATCCGATCCTACGACGAGGACGTGACGCCTCGATGGCGACGACGAGAAAAAAAAGAAAGTTCCCGTGGATGCCCGTCGGCGTGGGGATCGCCGCGGTCGGGCTCTTCGCCTTGTGGCGCCTGCTGCCCGCGAAGGAGTGGCTCGAGAGCTTCTCCGGCTGGGTGGCCGGTCTAGGGGTGCTCGGCGGAGTCCTCTACGCGATTGTCTACGTGGCTGCCGCGCTCCTTTTTGTTCCGGGAATCGTCCTGACGATCGGGGCGGGTGTTCTCTTCGGGCTCGGCTGGGGAATGGTGATCGTCTCGCTCGCGTCGACGACGGCGGCGGCCCTCGCCTTCCTGGTCGCACGCCACCTCGCGAGGAAGCGGGTCGAGAGACTCGTGAAGCGCGACGCACGGTTCGAGGCGATCGACGGCGCCATCGCGAAGAGGGGCTGGACGATCGTGGCGCTGCTGCGGTTGTCGCCGCTCGTGCCGTTCAGCCTCTCGAACTATCTCTACGGGCTCACGTCGGTGGCATTTCTTCCGTACGTCCTGGCGAGCTGGGCGGGGATGCTGCCGGGTACGCTGCTCTACGTCTATCTGGGCTCTGCGGGAAGGACTCTCGGCGCAGGAGGCGCCAGGACCCCGTGGGAATGGGCGCTGCTCGGAGGCGGGCTCGCGGCGACGGCGGGGGTGACGGTGCTGCTGACTCGAATCGCGCGCCAGCAGCTGGCGAAAGGAAAGAAGGGGAGTGCCCGGTGAAGCCATTCCTGCGCATCGCGTTCGCAGTCTCGTTTGCGTTTCTGACGTGCATCGTCGGAGAGGCCGATGACGCATCCGCCGCGGCGTGGAACGTGCCCTCGGGCGTCGACCACTCGGCATGGGGCAGACTGCTTGCCGAGTACGTGGATGAGAACGGAAGGGTCGCCTACGGGCGCCTGGCGACTTCGGCGGGCGATCGGGACGCGCTGCGCGCATACATCGCTCAGTTCGCGCAGGATGGCAAGCCGCCGGCCGCGGGCCCGGAGCGGATCGCGTCGCTCATCAATGCCTACAACGCCTTCACGATCTCCTGGATCCTCGAGAACTACCCGACGTCCAGCATCCGCTCGACGCGCAATCCGTTTGGAGGCACGCGCTACGACATCGGCGGCAAGAAGGCATCGCTCGACGACATCGAGCACACCATGCTGCGGCCAACCGCAGGCTTCCGCGTCCACTCGGCGATCTCCTGCGCCTCGCGCTCATGCCCGCCGCTCTCGCGCGAGGCGTACGAGTCGGCGACCCTGGATCAATCCCTCGACGCCGGCATGCGGCGCTGGCTCGCACGTGAGGATCTCAACCGGTTTCTCCCGGCCGCGAAGAAGGTCGAAGTGTCGAAGGTCTTCAAGTGGTTCAAGGAAGACTTTGAGAGATCGGGCGGGCTCAAGCCAGTGCTCGCCCGGTACGGGCCGAAGGAGGACCAGGAGTTCCTGTCGAAGGGCGAGTTCGAAGTGGTGTACCTCGACTACGACTGGTCGCTCAATGACCAGGCGCCGGTCAAGCAGCGCGGCTTCTGGGACAAGCTGCGCGGGGGATCCTAGGGCGTCGGATCGACCAGCCGCGCAACGACGTCAAGGGTTCGAGGAGCGTGATGCGGTTCCGCGGCGGCGCGGCGCAGATCTTCGACGGAATCGATGTCGTACCACTCCGGCACGAACGACACGTGCAATCCCGCGCCGCGCGCGATGTCGACCGTCTCGGAAAGCACGGTCGCGGTGCTCCAGGCGACGCCGCGGAAGAGCTCCGTGTGCGGATTGCGCAGTCCGATCAGGTAGTACCCGCCGTCGCGAGCGGGCCCGAGCACGACGGGATCGTCGAGCGCCATGAGCTGCGCCGCCGCGAGTCGAAGATATTCGGCAGGCAGCGTCGGCAGGTCCGAGCCGATGATGAGCGCTCCCGAGAAATCTGCCGCGAAGAGATCTGCAAACGCGAGCTCGATCCGCTCCCCGAGATTCTGGCCGCGCTGCGGGATCAATCCCCATCCCTCGCCCGCGAGTTCCCCGAGCTCGGCTTGCGCGGCCGCCGGGGTATAAACGACGACGGGCTTCGCAGCCGCCGCCTGGCGAACGACGTCGAGCGTGTCGAGGAGGATCGCGCGCCGCAATTCCGACCCGTCGTGGATCCCGAGCTCGGCGAGCAGCCGCGTCTTGCCGCGTTCGTCCGAGGGCGCGCGCGCCATGACCGCGAGCGCGATGGGGTGGCTCGTCATCCTGGCCAATCTATCCGCGAACGGCCAACTGCCATAATCGCGCCGGTCTTCTTTTCGGAGGGTGACGCCATGGCGACGAGAGCTCCGGTCTGGTGGACGGCAATCCTGGGCCTCGGCGGCGTGATTCTCGCGGCCGGCTGCTCCAGCTCCTCGTCCGGGCCGCCCGAACCGAAGCAACCGCCGCCGGCCGCCGCGCGGTGCGTCGGAACTCTCGGGATCGAGGTCAGTCCGATCTCGAGAGCGGCTCGCAAGAAGCTCGGGCTGCCCGAGGATCTGAAAGGCGCTTTCGTGACGGAGGTGTTGCCGGGAGGGCCGGCGGCCGCGGCGGGCGTGCGCCCGAACGACGTCGTCGAGAAGATCGGCGCGGCGACGGTCGTGAACGATTGCGATTTCGGCGACGCGGGCTTCAACCGCGCCGCGTGCGGCCCCGTCGACATCCGGCTCTGGCGTGACGGTGCGCGGGTCGAGGCGACGCTCGTTCCGGTCAATCAGACGGCGTTTCTGGAGACGGCCTGCCAGGATGGCTCGGCGAGCGCCTGCTTTCGCGAGGGCTGGCTCCTCTGGAGCCGCAAAGGCGGTCCCCACGCGGCGCGCGCGCTCGAGCTCTTCCGGGCTGCTTGCGCGTCCGGCTCCGGCGAGGCCTGCGCTTACGAGGCGATCGAGCTCATGGATGCGCCCAATGGATCGGGCGAGTCCGCGGCAGCCGCCGAGCGGGCCTGCGAGCTCGGCAGCGGCGCGGGCTGCGCGCACCTCGCGTTCCTGTATGCGACCGGAAAGTTCGTCAAGAAGGACGACCGCCGCGCGACGACCTTGTACGGAAAGGCGTGCGACCTCGGCGACCCGCAGGGCTGCTACAACGTGGGACTGATGGCCGACGACGCCCGCGGCGGCCCGCTCGACTCCGCGCACGCCGCCGCGAAGTACCAGGAGGCCTGCACGCTCGGCAGCGCGACGGGCTGCACGAACCTCGGATTCCTCTACGAAAACGGCCGCGGCGTCAAGGCGGATCGGCTCAAGGCCGTCGCGCTCTATCAGCACGGCTGCGACGGGTCGAGCTGTCAGCCTTCGAACCTGGGCGGCTGCGTGAACGTCGGTCGGGCGTATCGGGACGGGATCGGCGTCGAGAAGGACGAGGCGCGGGCGGCCGAGATCTTCCGCGAGGCCTGCGATCGCAAGGTGAATCCCGACGACATCCACGCCGCCGAGAACGGATCGCGCGCGTGCTCCCTGCTCGGCGGCCTGTACGTCGCGGGCGACGGAATCCCGAAGGACCTCGACAAGGGGCGGGAGCTGTCGGAGCTCGGGTGCGAGCGCGGCGATGCGTTCGGCTGCTTCAACGCTGCAGCCGTCGCGGTGGATGCGGCGAGCGCCGCCCACTTTCTCGACCTCGCCTGCCAGGGCGGCGACGGGGAAGGGTGCTTCGACCTCGGCGTGGCTTACGCGAAGGGCAACGGGGTCGCGGCCGACAAGCGCCGCTCGGCCGAGCTCTACCGCAGGGCCTGTCAGCTCGACTTCAAGCAGGCGTGCGCGAAGAAACCCCACTGACGCCGGCGTAACCTCCCGCCGGCCGCGGCGTATCCCGGAGAGTTGGAGGTGCGCGATGCCGCATTCACCGGGAGGTTTCTGCCTTGCCCTGTCGGTTTCCGTGGTGCTCGTCGCCGGCGCGGCGCCCGCCGCCGCCCTGCCCGGCTCGCAGCACTCGTCTCACACGTCCCGGGAGGATTCTTACATCCTCGCGGTCGGGACCAACACGACGATCAGCAACGCCTCGATCGACGAGATGGTGCGCCTGCGCGGCGATCGGGCGTCGAACTTCCTCTGGTTCCGCCGCGCCGGCAAGGCCTACCTGATCGAGGACCCGGCGACCCTGAACGAGGCCCGCGAGCTCTTCGCCCCCCTCCGCGCCCTCGAGCCCGAGCAGGAAGAGCTGCGCCGCCGCGAAGAGGCGCTCGACGACCAGGAAGGGGAGCTCGACCGCCGGGAAGAGGGCATCGACCGCCAGATGGATGCCGCCAGCGAGGACGATGACGATGAAGACGGCAAAGTCACGTTCACCCCGCTATCGGATGCCGAGCAAGAGCGACTCGGGAGCGGCCTCCGGGAGATTCGATCCCGCCAGCGCGAGATTCAGGCCGCCACGCGGGAGCTCGAAAGGCAGGAGCGGGAGCTCGACGCCCGCGAAGACGCGATCGAGCGCGAGGCGGAGTCGAAGCTCTGGACGCTGATCGACGCCGCGGTCAAGAAGGGCGTCGCGAAGCCGGCGTAGCCGCTCCTACTTCGTCGCGGCGGCGGTCTTCGCCCCACTCGCGCTCGCGTCTCGCTGCTTCGCATACCACTGTTTCGCGAAGAGCGGCCGGACCTTGGTCTTCGAGCCGTCGAGCTCGACGCCGACGCTGAGAATCCCGGACTCGACGAGGAAGACGCCGTCGGTTTTCCCTTTCTCGCGCAGGTAGTGTCCCTGAATCCGGAAGGTTCCCCCCTTCGCGTCGAGGTCCTGGATGCGGACGACCGACGGGCCGAGTGTGGCGCGCGCGCCGCCGGAGAAGTCCTTGAGTCCGACGAGCGGCTTCGTCCAGCCGGGCAGCGGAGCGCCGAGCATGGCGAGCATCGGCCGCGCGTCCTGCGTCCTGGCCTTGACCGTGGCGGTGGTGGTGACGTCGATCTTGCCGGAGGGGATGTCGAACTGTCCGGACCAGCGGCGCTGATCACGCGAGTGGAATTCGCGCGTGTTCGAAATCGTGACGCGGGTGCCGGATACGTCGATGGGTCCGCTGACGAGATTCCACTTCGGGATGTTGACCTTGATGTCCGCGTTGCCCTGCAGCTTGTACTTGTCGAGCTGCACGACGGCGTTCCTGATCGCGGCGTTGATGCTGCCCTTCGCGGTGCCGTGATCGATCGCGGCCGCGATCGTCGCCTTTCCGGTCCCGGCCCCGAGGCGCGTGCCGTAGCCCTGGAAGAGAGGCGCGAGCGCCTCGAGCTTCTGGAAGGCGCCCTCGAGCTTCACTTCCGCGGTGATCACCTCGAAGACCTTGGCGTCCTGATACTCGAGCGGCGCGAAGGAGTCGAAGGTCGCCGTGATGACGCCGAGGACGCTGATTCCATCGGTCGCCTTGCCGATGCGGACCTCGCCCTTCTCGAAGGTCAGCTTCGCCGGCCCGATCTGCGCCTGGAGGGCCGGCTTCAGGACGAAGGATCCGTCCACGCGCGCTCCGCCCTGGAAGTGGTAGCCGTCCACCCAGATGTCGTCGAAGTGCTCGACGGAAACCGAGCGGACTTCGATGAGGAGAGCCCTGGGATCCACGGGCGGAAACTTGTCGTCGGGCGAGCGCAGGGGAGGATCGGAAAAGCCCGGGACGGGCGGGAGCACGGAGATGTCGGTCGTCTTCACCAGCTCGGGCTTGATCTTGTTGCGAAGAGAGAAGGAGAGCCCGCTGCCGCGGAGGGTCGTGACCCGGAACGTGCGCTTCAAGAGCGCGGGTAGCTCGAATTCGACGTCGGCGTCGGCAAGTCGGATGATCCACTGAACGTTCGGGTCGCTGCCGCGGATGATCAGGTTCTTGATCGTGACGTGGCCGGGCTTTTCGGAGATCGCCTCGGAGTAGTCGACGAGCAGGTATTCCGGCAGTACGTTGATCATCGCGCGCAGCCGCGGGCCGGCGAGCAGCCAGCGGGTGGCCACGGGATAGAGGACCCGCCCCAGGAAGGGGGACAGAACGATGACCGCGATGACCGCGATCGCGAGCCACAAAAGGATCCGACCCCGGCGCTTCTTTGCTGCTGTCACGGGCCGGACATTACCCCACCGACGGCCGCGGAAGGCGGAGGTAGGCGATGAGCGAGGACAGGAAGATGACAAGACGTGTGAACGTTCCGACTCGATTCGTCGCGGCGGCTTTCGGCGTCGTCATGCCGTTCTGTGCGGCGCAATTCGCCGCCAGCCCCGGCGAACAGAAGACCTTCGCCACGCCCGAGCAGGCGGTGCAGGCGGCCGTCCAGGCCGCGGCTGCGGACGACGTCGCGGCCCTGAAGGCGATCTTCGGTCCCGACGGCAAGGACATGATCGAGAGCGGAGACTCCGTGCAGGACAAGGCGGGCCGGTCGAATCCTCCGCGATGACGGTTTACAACCCCGACGAGGGCTGGGTGGCGACGCAGGACGAGGAGAGCGACTCGGGGGACTAGCCGGAATCGGCCGGTCAGTGCGTCCTGGCGTAGATTTCGACCTCCGCCAGGATTCCGTCCAGCTTCTCGCGGGGGAAATAGCGGCCGTTTGAGACGACGGCTGCGATATTGCGGGTATTGCGGATGTCGTCGAGCGGGTTCGCGTCGAGCAGGACCAGATCGGCGACCTTGCCCTTTTCGACGGTGCCGAAGTCGGCGCGCTTGCCGAGGAACTTCGCGGGGTTGATCGTCGCCGTCTG
>JANMBR010000317.1:0-14193 GCA_031360505.1 Acidobacteriota bacterium | reverse complement strand
CGACCGTCATCGGCCACGAGACCGCGTTCTTCCAGGGCGGCGCCTTCACGGAGCCGGTCCAGCCGAACTTGAAGGGCATCTACCAGGATGAAGTGTCCGCCGGCTTCGACATGCTTCTCGATCCGTCCTTCTCGGTCGGCGTCAAGGGCATGTACCGCAACCTCGGCAACACGATCGAGGACCGCTGCGACCTCGACGGGACGAGCCCCCTGACGAACTTCAACACGTGCGCCATCATCAACCCGGGCTCGGACAACGCGCTCGCACTCGGGCAAGTCCCGGGCTGCAACGGCCTCGACGGTGCTTCGCTCGGCTGTTTCGACTCGATTCCGCCGATCGGTAAGGCCAAACGGACCTACTGGGGCGGCGAAATGGTCGCGCGCAAGCAGTTCTCGAACGCGCTGTGGGCGCAGGCCTCCGTCGTCTACTCGAGCCTGAGGGGCAACTACGACGGCGAGGTCCGCCAGGGCCGCGGCCAGACCGACCCCGGGATCAACGCCGACTTCGACTACTTCCAGTTCCAGCACAACAACCAGGGCAGGCTTTTCCTCGACGTTCCCTGGAGATTCCGCCTCGACGCCTCGTACACGACACCCTTCAAGATGTACGCGGGCATCAACTTCTTCGTGCAATCGGGCGCCCCGCTCAACAAGCAGGGCTATTTCAACTCGGGCTACGGCGCCGAGATCCAGCTCGTGCCGCGCGGGTCCGCGCAGACGCTGCCGACACTTTATGAGGCGAACCTCACGCTCGGCTATCCGATCGCGCTCGGGCCAGTGACGATTACCCCACAGGTCTACATGTTCAATGTTCTGAACAAACAGCAGGTGACTCTGAAGGACGTCCGGTTCTCGACCTCGCAGCCGGCCGGATACACGCCGACCGATACGCAGCCGGGATGCACGGGCCTCACGTATCCCGCGCCGTGCCCGCTCTACGACCCGAACCAGGAGCAGACCAACACGAACTACAACACGTTCACGGCGCGCCAGGCGCCGCGCCTGTTCCGGTTTGCGCTCAAGGTCACGTTCTAAGGCAAGGCTCGGTTTCGTCTTTCCAAGGGGCGGCTTCGGCCGCCCCTTTCATTTGGGCCGGCTTTCATCCGGCGTATGATTCTTTCGTCCCCGGAGGTTCCCCATGCGTCGTCAAGTCTCCGTCGCAGTCCTCGCCTCCCTCCTTGCCGTCTCCGCGCCCGCCGCGACGCTGCCGGAGCTCTTCATGAAGGCCAAGGAGCAGTTCAAGCTCGGCAACTACAAGGAGGCGCTTGCATCTGTCGAGGCGCTCGACGCCGAAAGCGCCAAACCGGGAATGGAGCCGGAGCGGCAGAAGATCCTGCCGGGCCTGCTCTTCTACAAGGGGGCGAGCCTGGCCGCGCTCGGCCGGTCGGAGGAGGCCGAGGCGACGTTCGAGTCGTTCCTCGCGTACCAGCCCAATGCGAAGGTCGACCCGGCTCTCTACCCGCCGAAAGTGATCGCGGCGCTCGAGGCGGCCCGCAAGGCGGCGGAGCCGCCGTCCACGTCGCAGCCAGCAGAGACCGGCGTGATCGCGGCGGCGTACCGAGCTTTCCGGCCGCCCGAGTCCAAGCCTGCCGAGGAGTTGGGGGCGGACTGGTCGCAGGGGCCGGCCCGGTACATTCTGTCGACCTCCGAGCGCGAGGAGTTCCAACGCCTCTCCAATCCGCTCGCGCGTTCCGAATTCATCGCCGTGTTCTGGAAGGCGCACGATCCGAGGCCCGAGACCCCTGAGAACGAATATCGGGACGAGTTCGAGAGGCGCGTGGCGTTTGCGGACCCGCGGTTCAACCAGGACGAGACGCGGGGTTCGCTCACGGACCGCGGCATGGTGTTCATCCTGCTCGGTCCTCCGACCTACAACGGCCGCAAGCCGCTCACGGTTTCGGACGACTCGGGCGCCGCGGACTCGTCGGGGCAGTCCCGCTACGGTCGGGCCGAGCAGTCGATGGCGACCCACGGGGGATCCGGCAACAGCAAGTCGGCGCGGATCAGCGAGGTGTCGGGGGACGGGTCCACGATGAGCCGCGCGGCGTCGAACTGGATCGAGATCTGGCACTACCTGCGTGCGGACCTGCCGAAAAACGTTCCTTACCAGGAACTCGCACCGCAGTTCATGACGAAGGACGGGTACGGCAAGAACGTCCTCCAGCGCGAGCCGATCGTCCTCACGGCGCTTGAGCGTGCCAAGAAGCTCGCGCGCAGCGGCGACGCCGTGGGCTCGGGAAGCGGCTCCGAGTAGCCGACCCGCTCCAAGTCGGCCCCGGAATCCGTAAGCCCCCTCGCGTGTTAAGGTTTCACGCTATGCGGAGAATGGCTTTTCTCGCAGTTTTGGCCCTGTTTGTGGGGCTTTCCGCGCGGGCGGACGAAGCCACGAAGGGACGCGTCACCCGGTACTTCACCGAGTGGTACTCGGTCTGCCCGGGCACGAAGGTCACCGTCACCGAAGTTGCCGAGGTGGCCATCCCGGGCTACACGGCGTACCGCGCGGAGCGGGCGTGCCAGTTCAAGAACCGCAACGAGTCGAACCTCACCCTGGTCGATACGGCCGGGAAAGAGATCTTCGTCGGCTCTGTGCTCCACGACGACTCCCGCCGCGACCGGCCGTTCGCGCCCGCGACCGACGTGCCCCTCATCCGCGGCGCCCTCCAGGACATGTTCGGCCTTCCCGTTGCGGTGTCCGTAGGGCAGGGCCAGCGCGGGGCCCTCGTGCCGATCGTCGTTCGCATCCAGCAGGTGCCGGGAGCGGTCGCGACGCTTGCCGGGTTCGTCCCGCAGGACGGCGCGTCGATCCTTCTCGGCGAGTTCTTTCCGTTCGACGTGGAGCCGGGCGTGACGCGGGCCAGGCTCCTCGCCGCCTCGGCCCCCGCATCGGTTCCGGCGAAGAAACCCGTCTTCACGGTCACGGCCTTCATCGACTTCCAGTGCGAGAAGTGCCGGGTGCGAACGCCGCAGGTTCGCGACGTCGCCTGGACGCACGGCGGGCAGCTCCAGGTGCGATTCCTTCCGCTCGTCAAGATCCACAACTGGGCGTTCGCGGCCGCCGAGAGCGCGGCGGCCCTCACGGCGGTGTCGCCGGCGCTCTACCCGAAATACGAGGACGCGGTCTTTCCGCGCGCGGCCGCGATGGACGAGAAGGCGGCCCGCGATCTCGCGACCGACATCGCCCAGGCGGCCGGCGTCGGCGAGGCGTTCGCCGCCGAGCTCTCGAGCGGCCGCGCCCGCCAGCGGGTGATCGACGACATCGACCTGGGGCTGCGCCTCGGATTGAACGGCACTCCGGTCTTTTTCTACCAGGGCGCGTGGCTGACCGCCGAGCCGGATCTGGCCGAGGGCTTTATCCAGGCCCGTCTGGAAGCGGCGGGCAAGCCCGCGGGGGGCTCGCCGCGTTGATGCGCGCCCGCTCGCAGCGAGCCGGCGCCGCCGCAGCCCTCCTCGCTCTCCTGGCCTCGTCCTGCCAGCGGACGCCGGAGCGGGCCTCCGGCGCCTCCCCGTCGGGCGGCAAGACGTCCACGGCCGAGGTGGTGGATGCCGCGGATGTCGCCACTCGCAGCCGCCGCCCGCCCGGGGACCGCGCCCCCGTGATCTGGCTCGGGCTCGATGGCCTCGACTGGGCGCTGCTCGACCGGTTGGCGGGCGAGGGGCGGATGCCCAACTGGAAGCGCCTCGTTGGGGAGGGGTACACGGCGAATCTCAAGTCGTTCCCACCGATCCTCTCGCCGGTGATCTGGACGACGCTGGCGACCGGGGTTGGTCCGGATGTGCACCGCGTCCTGGATTTCCAGGAAGTGGATCCCGCGACCGGGCAGAAGGGCCCGATTTCGGGACGCTCGCGCGCGGTGCCGGCGATCTGGAACGTGGCGTCGGCCTCGGGCCGGACGGTGGGAGTGGTGGGCTGGTGGGCGACGCACCCCGCCGAAGAGGTCCGGGGATTCTTCGTGTCGGACCACGCGAGCCCGATCCTCTTCGACGGAGTCGCGAAGCAGGGGGTGGCGTTTCCCGCGTCGCTCTCGTCCGGTGTCGAGCAGATCACGGCGCGCGAGAGCGTGGTGACCGACGAAGAGCTCTCCCGTTTCGTCGCCCTGCCACCCGGGGAGATCGCGCGCGAACGCTCGGGCGGGCAGCTTTCGAACCCCATCGTCGCGCTCGCGCGCACGATCGCGGCCACTCGCGCGCAGTCGCGGATTGCGCGGGAGCTCTACGACCGCAACCTCCCGGATCTGACGATGCTCTACCTCGAGGGCACCGACGTGATCGGCCATCTTTTCGCATCCGAGATGCCTCCGCGGATGGGCTGCGTGTCGGGCGCGGACTTTGCCAGGTACAGCGGCACCGCGGACGCCTACTACGCCCTGGTGGACCGGCTGATCGGCCAGTGGATGCGCCGCGCCGAGGAGGATGGCGCCACGCTCATCGTCAACTCGGATCACGGTTTCAAGTGGGGAGACGACCGGTCGTGCGAGCACACGTCTCTGAGCGCCGCGACAGCCTCCTCCTGGCATCGGATCGAGGGCGTCTTCGCCGCCTGGGGAGCGCGCGTGAAGAAGAGCCCCGAGAGGGGCCGGGCGGCCGTCTTCGACGTGGAGCCGACCGTGGCGGCACTACTCGGTCTGCCGGTGGATCGCAAGTCGCTCGGGAGTCCGCTGCGGTCTGCGTTCGACGGCCTGTCGGCCCCGCCCCGGAAGGACCTGGTCGCCGAGGTCCCCGTCCGGCGCCTCGCCGCCGACCCGATTTCGGAGAAGGAAGCGAGCGAGTATGCGAAGAAGCTGATGGCGCTCGGCTATCTCTCCGGCGGCGAACCCGGAAAGCTTGCCCCCTCGGGCGGCGACCGGCCAGGCCCGACCGAGGGCGCGTGGAACAACCTGGGGCTCTACTACATCGCGCTGGGCGGCGACGCGAATCTGGCCCTGGCGCAATCGGCGTACCGGAAGGCGATCGAGCTCGAGCCGGGCTACGCGTCCCCCCAGCTCAACCTGGCGTTGCTGTTTCGGATTCGCGGAGAAGACCGCAAGGCGGTCGACGGGCTGTTCCAGGTCCTCGGTGCGGGGTACGAGGATTCGGAGCGAACCCTTCTCGAATGGGCGTTCGCCTACGACGTGAAGGGCAAGGCGAAACAGGAGCGGGAGGTCCTCGAGCGGGGCGCCCTGCAGTATCCCGACAGCGAGGGGATCCATCGGGCGCTCGGCCTGCTGGACTTCAGGCAGAAGGACTGCCGACGCGCCGACGCCACGCTCTCGCGCTTCGAGGCGGCCACGCAGGATCCGCAAACGCTGAACGCGCTGGCGCTCGTCCGCGCGTGCCTCGGGCGCCAGCAGGACGCGATCGTGCTCCTGCGCCGCTCGCTCGCGTTGCAGCCGGACCAGAAGATCGTCGTCCAGTCGCTCGAGACGCTGCAGGGCAGCGCGGCGCTGAGGCCATGAACATGCCTTCGTTTCGTAGGGGCGGGGCTTGCCCCGCCCAAGGGCCGCCCCGACTGCCCCCAACCCAAATGCTCTCTGTTTCGGGATACTGGAGCCATGAGGTGAAGTCGTTCGGGAGATTGCGCGCGCGGACGCTCGCCGGCCTGCTCGTCCTCGGCGCGCTGTCCTGCGGCAAGGGGCCTGAACGGTCCTCGAGCGGCGCGCCCTCGGCGCGCTCGACTCCCGCGGCACCGGTCGAGACCGTGGACGTTGCGGACCCGGGGCATCGCACGAAGCGCGCGCCGGGCAGCCGGGCGCCGGTGATCTGGCTCGGCCTGGACGGGCTGGACTGGGAGTTGCTCGACCGACTGGCGTCCGAGGGACGGATGCCGAACTGGAAGCGACTCGCGGCGCAAGGGTACACGGCGAAGCTCAAGGCCTACGTGCCGATCCTCTCGCCGGTGATCTGGACGACGCTGGCGACTGGCGTGGGCCCGGACGTGCACCGAGTCCTCGACTTCCAGGAAGTGGACGCGGCGACGGGGCAGAAGGTGCCGATTTCGGGGCGCTCGCGCGCGGTGCCGGCGATCTGGAACGTGGCGTCGGCCTCGGGCTTGACGGTGGGCGTCGTCGGCTGGTGGGCGACGCACCCCGCCGAAGAGGTGAATGGGTTTTTCGTGACCGACCACGCGAGCCCGATCCTGTTCGAGGGGATGCCGAAGCAGGGGGTGGCGTACCCAGCGTCGCTCGCGGCCGGTGTCGAGCAGATCGCCGCGCGCGAGGGGCAGGTCTCGGACGCGGAACTGGCGCGTTTCGTGGATCTGCCCGCCGGGGAGATCGCCCGGGCGCGGGCGAGCGCAGAGGGCCTGGAGAACCCGGTCATCGCGCTCGCGCGCACCATTGCGGCCACGCGCATCCAGTCGCGGATCGCGCGAGAGCTGTACGACCGCAACCTTCCGGACCTGACGATGGTGTACCTCGAGGGGACGGATGTCGTCGGCCACATCTTCGCGTCCTACGTGGCGCCGAAGATGGACTGCGTGTCGGAGGCGGACTTCAACCGCTACGCCCACGCCGTGGACGAGTACTACGCCCTCGTGGACCGGCTGATCGGGCAGTGGATGCGCCGGGCGGAGGAGGATCAAGCCACGCTCATCGTCAACTCGGACCACGGCTTCAAGTGGGGCGAGGACCGGTCGTGCGAGCGCGGTTCCTTGAATCCTTCGACCGCCGGGTTCTGGCACCGGCTCGACGGAGTCTTCGCGGCGTGGGGCGCCCGCGTGCAGAAGAGCCCGGAGCGCGGCCGCGCGAGCGTGTTCGACGTCGCGCCGACGGTCGCCGCGCTGCTCGGGCTGCCGGTGGACCGGATGGCCGTGGGCACGACGATCCGCGCGGGATTCCGCGACCTCGCGGCGCCGCCCCGCAAGGACCTTGTCGCCGAAGTGCCTGTGCGCCGCCTCGCCGCCGAGCAGATGTCGGAGGGTGAGGCAAGCGAGTACGCGAAGAAACTGATGGCGCTCGGCTACCTCTCCGGCGGCGAGCCCGGAAAGCTCGCGCCTTCCGGCGGCGACCGGCCCGGCATGACGGAAGGCGCCTGGAACAACCTCGGCCTGTACCTGTCGCGCAACGGAAAGTCGAACGCCGCCCGGGCCGAAGAGGCGTACGGGAAAGCCCTCGCGCTGCGGCCCGGGTACGCCTCGCCGCAGTTCAACCTCGCCGTGCTCAATCGGGAGCGCGGCGACGACCGGGCTGCGATCGACTGGCTCTACCGTTCGCTCGCCGCGGGGCATGCCGACCCCGAGGGCACGATCCTGCTCTGGGCCTCGGAGTACGCGCAGAAGGGCAAGTCCCGCCCGGAGCGGGACGTGCTCGAGCGTGGCGCGCGCCAGTACCCCGACAGCGAGCCGGTCGTGCGACAGCTTTCCCTCGCGCTCTTCCAGGCCCGGGACTGCGCCGCGGCCGAGGCGGCCCTGTCTCGATTCGAGGCCGCCACAGAGAGCCCCGAAACGCTCAACGTGCTCGCGCTGCTGCGCACGTGCCTTGGGCGGCCGGACGAGGCCGTCGCGCTCTTTCGCAGGTCTCTTGCCATTCGACCCGACCAGCCGGGCGCCATTCGATCGCTGAATCTGTTACAAAAGGGCGTGCCTCAGGGCCAATAAACTCCGTGAAAGGGACTAGATGAAAACGCGCGCACTCGGATTCGTGATCGCCGCAACGTTCGGAAGCCTCGCGGTCGCCCGCGCGGCGACTCTCACCCAGGCCGCCAAGGCGGCGCCGGCCGCCGGTGTCGAGGCCCGTCTGCCCGGGTACCTGAACAACTTCCTTTCCTACGACCCCGCCTCCAAGGTCACCGTCGAGAAGTCCACCGACCGGGTTGCGAGCTTCCAGGGCTACAAGATCAAGCGCACGGGAAAGTACCCGAAGCTCGCCGTCGAGAGGACCGTGTACGTCTCGGACGACGGGAAGTGGTTCTTCGACGGGGACACCGTGGCGAACCCCAACCCCAAGCCGGTCGAGACCGCCCTCGACCTCGCGTGGCTCGAGGCGCGGACGTCCGCCCTCTACCGGACCAAGTCGAAGGTGATCCTCGTGCCCGACCGCGACGCCGCGGGAATGAAGGCGCTCGTCGTCGCCGTCGAGAGCGGCTTTGGGCCGATGCGCGTCCCGGGTTACGTACTTGCCGACGGGTCGAAGTTCATGAACGGAATGCTCTGGGACTTCCAGACGGATCCGCGCGAGGAGCGCAAGAAGCGGATCGACCTGTCGCAGGGCCGCTTCGAGGGCAAGGCGGACGGCTCGATCACCATGATCGAGTACGCCGACATGGAGTGCGGGTACTGCCGGTTTCGCGGTCTCCAGATGGACCAGCTCCTCGCGGCCAACCCGGGGCTCTCCTACAAGCGCTACTACAAGTTCTTCCCGCTGTGGTTTTCGCACACCTGGTCCATGAAGGCGGCCTCGGCGGCCGACTGCATCTTTCGCTTTTCCAAGGCGAAGGCGATGTTCGAATTCAAGAAGCAGGTCTACGCGCAACAGCCCGTCATGACGGTCCCGGGCATCGACGAGCTCGCCCTGACGTTCGCAGAGGCCTCCGGGATCCCGCGCGCCGATTTCCTGGCCTGTTACCTGCGCGACGAAAGCCTCGCCGACGTGCGCAAGGACCTCGATGAGGGGCAGCGCCTCGGCGTGAAGTCCACCCCCACCTACTTCATCGATGGGACCGAGATCACGTGGGTCGAGGACAAGGTGATGGAGGATTTCCTGCGCACGAAGGACTCAAGCCTGAAATCCATCGACTACGGACCCCCCAAGTAAGACTCGTGTCTCGTAACCGAAGTCTTGATCAGACGTTTGGGCCGTAGGGGCGGGGCTTGTCCCCGCCCGCCTCTGTGACACGGTGACTTTTGCGGGCGGCCGCAAGGGCCGCCCCTACGGCACCCGGTACGAGTTCTGTGACAGCACACCTGGGGCTGGTCAACAGTCGGTTCCCGGCTTGCGCCTCACGGTTCAAACGGGATCGGGACCGAAATCCACGTCTGGACCGCGACCCCGTCCTTTCGGGCGGGCTCGAATGTCCACCGGCGCACGGCGGTGACCGCGGCTTGCGTCAGCCCAACGCGGCCCTCGCGCAAGACCTGAATCTCGGACGGCACGCCTTTCTCCGAGACGAGAACGCGCAGCACGACGATCCCGCCGATGCGCGCCTTGAGCGCGAGCGGCGGGTAGGTCGGCTTCACGACCTTTGAGATCCGAGGTGCAGTGTCGACGTCTTCGAGGGCGACGAGCGCGCCTTCGCGCGTCGAGGGTTTGACGGTCGGCGGGGGCACCGCAGTGGGTTCCGGCTCGGGCTCGATCGCCACGGCAACGGCGGCGGGCGGCACGGGGGGTTCAAGGGCTTGCGTGGGCTCGAGCGCCGCCGCAGCGACGGGGGCCGGCGGGGGCTTTGCGGCGCGGGCCCGCGCTGTTTCGTCGAGCTTCTGCACTTCGACGGAGAGCCTGCGGGCCACCTCGTCCTTGAACTGGGATTCCGACATCGTGCTCGTCGGGCCGGCGGGAGTCGACGCGAGCTCGGGCAGCAGCGTCGGCGTCGGGCGGGTCGAGGCCGACGGCGCCGGCGCGCCGGCTCTCGAGGAGTCCGGCGGCTTTCGGGCGACGACATAGACGCCGCCGGCGATGGCCGCGGCTGCGAGGACGACGCCGGCCGCGGCCAGCGGGCTGCGGCGAGACGGCGCGGCAACCGAAAGCGACGGCGGCTCGACGCGGTGCGCCGCTGGAGCCTTCTGAGGCGCAGTGGTCGAACCGGGGGCAGCGGCCGCCGCCGTCACCCGTCCCGCAAGCGTGACGGGTTGCGCCGTTGACCCGGCCTCGGCCGCTCGCGCCCGCGTCTCGGCGTCGATCTCATCCCGGAACAGCTCGCTCAGAAAGTACGCGAGATTGAAGGTGGAGGGCGAGTAGGGCCCGGAGAAGAGCAGCTTGCCGAGCTCGCGGCGCAGGTCGCCGCTCGACTTGTAGCGCGCGTCCGCCGGCGCGAGCGTCATGCGCAAGAGCGAGAGGATCTCGGGAGAGACGGGAGGCGGCGGCGCTCCCGCAACGCCCTTGACGGCCGCGAGCGGATCCCGGGGCGGAGGCTGGCCCGTCAGCAGCTCGAGCAGCAGCACACCAACCGAATAGACGTCCGAGTTTCTGGCCGCGGCGGCGCGATCTCGTTCCTCGGGCGCCAGGTAGGGGGCGACCTCGCGCGCGATCCGCGGCTTTCCGAGCGAGCCAAGCACGCCGGGAGCGAGGCCGAATCCGCCGACTCGGATCTCACCGTCGTCGGAGATCCCGACGAACGGCGGCCAGAGGAGGCCGTGCAGGGTGCGGTCTCCGTCGATCGTCGTGTTGTAGGCGTGGTCGAGCGCGGTCGCGACCTTCTCGGCAATCAGCAGCGCATGCTCGACCGGGATCTTGCGCCCGGAGGCCCGGCACTTGGCGATCAGCGAGTCGAGCGTGCGGCCGTTTGGCTCGCTCCAGGCGACGTAGGGCAGGCCGTCCACGGCGTCCATCTCGACGCCCCGCGCGATGGCCGCGTTCTTCAGGAACTCATGGACCTCGCCGTTCTCCTCGATCGCGACGAGCATCGCCTCGGCGGAAAGCTCCGGCGACTCGAGCAGGCGCAGACGGACGAATGCCCTCTCCTCCGCAGCGCGGATGGCGCGATAGGTCCGGCCGAGCGCATCTTCGCCGAGAGCCGCCGTCAGCAGGTAGGGGCCGAACGGCCGGGGCAGTTGTTCGTTCGCCATCCTGTCGTTACCGGGTCGCGTTTCGGACGTGGGGCTCGGGGGTCTCCGTCGTGCCGTTGGCGCGCTGGCGCCGGGCGGTGGCGATTGCGTCGAGGTGCTCCTCGAAGGTCCGCGAAAAGGTGTGCCCGCCCGTGCGGTCCGCGACGAAGTACAGGAAATCGGTGCGCGCCGGATGAGCGCCGGCCTCGAGCGCGTCGAGCCCGGGGTTGCAGATCGGGCCGGGCGGCAGGCCCGCGAAGAGATACGTGTTGTAGGGCGAGTCGTAGCCGTAGTCGGAGCGATAGAGCGTGCCGGTCCACCGGCCGTCGCGCTTCAGGGCGTAGGCCACGGTCGGGTCGGCCTGGAGGCGCATCCTGTGGCGAAGCCGGTTCCAGTAGACGCCGGCCACGATCTCCGCTTCGCGGTCGAGGGACGTCTCTTTCTGCACGATCGAAGCGAGGATGACGGCGTCGCGTTCCGTCAGGCCGGCCGCCTGGGCGCTGTCGCGCAGCGCCGGAGTGAAGTGCCGCCGGAAGTTTGCGAGCATCCGCTCGACGATCTGGCGCGCCGACGTCGAGCGCGTGACGATGTACGTGTCGGGGAAGAGGAACCCTTCGAGGTCCGGCGCGCCGCCCCCGATCGAGGTGATCAGCTGCGGATTGCGCAACGCGGTGCGAAAGGCCTCCGGGCGGCTGATGCCGCGCGCCAGGAAGAGCGCGAAGGTCTCGTCGGAGGTCAGGCCCTCGGGCACGACGATCGTGTGCTTGACCACGTCGCCCATGCTCATCCGGGCGAGGACCTCAGAGAGGGGCTCGGGTTTTGCGAAGCGGTACTCACCCGCCTGCAGGGGGGTGGCGCTGCGGGCAACGCGGTAGTACGCCTCCGCCAACCAGGGCGGCGACACGATGCCGTCGTCGGCGAGCTTCTGGAAGATCTCCTTCGTCGAGGTTCCGAACGGAAAGAAAACCGTGGCCTCCCCATTGGCGGCCGGCGCAGCCGGGTATTCCAGCCTGCGATAGAAGTAGACGGCAAGGGCGACGGCCAAGAGCGCAGCGAGCAGGCCGAGGCGCAGAAACCGGCGCGTCGCGCTCATCGGGCTTGCGCACCGGCGCTCTGCAGGTAGTCCTCGAGGAGGACGGCCGCCGCGGTCCGGTCGATTTCTTCGCGGGGTGCTCTACGAGGCAGGCGGCGCATCGCCTCGTCGGAGGTCAGGGTCTCCTCGTGGAACCGGACGGGCAGGCCTGTCCGGCGCTCGAACCGGGACGCGAAGGAGCGGACTCGGGCCGCGAAGGGGCTCTCGACTCCTTCGGGCGAGCGGGGGATGCCGAAGACGACGAGGCCGGCCTCTTCGTCCCGGCAGAACCGCTCGAGCTCCTCGACGGCCCCGGCGTCGCTCTTGCGCCGAAGGGTCAGGCGTGCCGTGGCAAGAAGCCCCGAGGCGTCGGAGGTCGCCAGGCCGATTCGCTTTTCTCCGAAGTCCACGGCGACGATGCGGGGCATGAGCCAAAGAGTAACCCGTCCGGCGCTATGATTGGGCGCGTCCCACACCGGAAAGGAGCAGCCCGTGAGCAAGATCACCACTCAGCCAGGTTCGAGGCTCGCCTTTGCCGCCGTCCTGCTGTTGCTCGTCGCGCTCGGGAGCAGCCCCGCCACTATGGCGTCTGTGGCATCCGTGGCGTCCAGCGCGCCGCCCCCACCGGTGACGGCAACGTGCGTTTTCGTCAACCCCGCGTTTGCCGGCAAGTGCGTCGAGACAGCCTCGGTCTCGGACGGGTCGACGCCGCAGCAGGCCTGCCAGGTCATCCTGCAGTGCCTGAACAGCGTGGATTGCTTGAAGACATACTGCCAGGCGACGACGGTGCGTCAGGGCTGGACGCTCGAATCGGCCAAGTAAGCTCCGACGCCAGCGGCGGTAGAATCCGCCCCCTATGAAAAATCTGGTCATTCTTTCGGCCGCTCGGACGCCGATCGGCTCATTCCTCGGCAAGCTGTCGTCGCTGTCTGCGCCGACGCTTGGATCCGTCGCCATCAAGGCCGCCCTCGCCCGGGCGGGGGTCGAGCCGGGCGACATCGAGCAGGTCGTCTTCGGCAACGTCCTGCAGGCCGGGATCGGGCAGGCTCCCGCCCGCCAGGCCTCGCTCGGGGCGGGAGTTCCAAACACGGTCCCATGCGTCACGGTCCACAAGGTCTGCGGCTCCGGCATGCGCGCGGTGATGGACGTCGGCAACGCGATCCAGGCCGGCGAGTACGAGGTCGCCGTCGCCGGCGGAATGGAGTCCATGTCGAACGCGCCCTACCTCCTCGACAAGGCCCGCACGGGCCTGCGCATGGGCAACGCCACGCTCGTCGACTCGATGATCAAAGATGGGCTCTGGGACCCGTACAAGGACACTCACATGGGCAACTGTGCCGAGCTGTGTGTGGCGAAGTACCACTTCACGCGCGAGGAGCAGGACGCCTTCTCCCTCGAGTCGTACAAGCGCGCGCAGAATGCCTCGAAGTCGGGCCTCTTCGCCGACGAGATCGCTGCTGTCGAGGTCGCCCAGAAGAAGGGCGACCCGCTCAAGATCGACGCCGACGAGGAACCCTTCGCCGCGCCGCTCGAGAAGATGCCGACGTTGAAGCCCGCCTTCCAGAAAGACGGGTCGGTCACCGCCGCGAACTCTTCGAAGATCAACGACGGCGCCGCTGCCCTCGTCGTGACCTCGGAGGAAAAGGCGAAGGCGAAAGGCTGGAAGCCGATCGCGCGCATCGTCGCGTACACGAGCGTGGCCCAGGCGCCCGAGTGGTTCACGACGGCTCCCATCGGTGCGATCCAGAAGTTGCTCGGCATGACCGGCTTCTCGGTGAAGGACATCGACCTCTTCGAGATCAACGAGGCGTTCGCGGCCGTCGCAATGGCCGCGATCAAGGAGCTCTCGCTCGATCCCGCGAAGGTGAACATCCGCGGCGGCGCCGTGGCGCTCGGCCACCCGATCGGCGCCTCGGGCGCGCGCATCGTGACGACCCTCATCCACGCCCTGCGCAAGGAAGGCAAGAAGCGCGGCATCGCCGCCATCTGCATCGGCGGGGGAGAGGCCGCGGCGATGCTCGTCGAGACGGTCTGACGTCCGCGTTCGACCTGGTCGTCGGCGGAGTTCCGCGCTTTCGGGCCGAGGCGCCGTGGGCGTGGCGCTTGTTGTCGCGATACCTGCACCAGATCCCGGCGGCCCGACGCACGGAGGTTCCCGGGCGCGCGCCGACGGTGGCGGACGCGGCCGGGGAGGCGCCGATCGTCCTCGTGCACGCGGACCCCGAGGCCTACCTCCTGCCCGAGCCCGCACTGCGCCTGGTCGAGGGACTGGCGGCCCGGCCGGATCTCGACTTTCTCCTGCCGGTGTCGAACGAGCCGTGGTGTGAAGAGGCTCGTCTGGCTCCGGCCTTCGCTTATTTCACGCCGACGCTGATGGCCGAGGCGGCCGCGATGGTCCTCGCCGCGGCGGGGTCGCCGCGGTCCGCGGCCGCGCCGGCTGGCCCCGTCTA